>JAJYOH010000080.1 GCA_021796315.1 Chloroflexota bacterium | reverse complement strand
CCATCGTCAGAAAAAAGAAAGCCACAGAATGACTTTTTGGAGCAGACCCCAAAAGTCTTCGCGACTTTGGGGTCTTTTTACGAAATGAGACTCCGCGAATTGCACATCGAAACACAACGACAAGCGCCGTCCAACGCGCGGACGGATGGTTTCGCGTTTCTCGTTCGTGCTGGATATCTAACGCGCGAAAATATGCTGACACCACTTGGCGAATACGCGGTCGAACATTTGCGTGAACTTTCCAAAAACGAATCTTTTTTGCATAATCTTTCCCTGCAAACCATCAGCAATAATGATGAAATCTTCTTTCCGATTAAGTTTGGCTCAATAGAAGTTGCTCATTGTGTCGCATGCGGTTATGCGGATCGCGTCGAAGTCGCTCGTTTCAAGAAAACGGTCTTTTCGCCTGAAGAACAACTTCCGCTCGAAAAGGTTTTGACGCCTGATTGCAACACGATTGAATTGCTTGCAAATTTTCTCAGCGTTCCAAAAGAAAGAACCGCCAAGGCTTTGATGTTCACGCGGCCGTCTGACAACAAATTCGTTTTTGTTGTCGTGCGCGGTGATATGCTGTTAAGCGATGCAAAGCTAAAGCGACTCGTTGGCGACGTCCGTCCGGCCACTGCAGAGGAAATTGCGAAATCCGGTGCGGCGGCAGGATATGCATCACCGATTGGATTGAAGAATGTTCTAATCGTTGTTGACGATTTGATTTCGCAATCTGCCAATCTTGTGGCTGGAGCGAATGAGCCCAGCTATCATTTGAAAAACACAAACTATGGTCGGGATTATTCAGCCGAGATTGTTGACGATTTGGTTCAGGCAAAAGTAGGTGATGCATGTTTAAACTGTGGCAAGCCTCTGTCTATTTTGAGCGTTGAACCAATCCAAAGACAAAGCGAATTTTATTTTGAGAATATTTTGCTTGCATTGGCCGAATCACATCATGATGGCAAAGGCTTGACCTTTCCAAAATCCGCCGCACCGTTTGATGTGTATCTTATGCATGTTCCCGGTAAAGAAATAGATACGTTCGCAAAAGCTGAAGAACTTTATAAATCTTTGGAAGATGCTGGTGTTTCGGTTTTATTTGATGACCGCGACGAACGCGCCGGAGTCAAATTCAATGATGCGGATTTAATTGGTTGCCCCATTCGCATCACGGTGGGAGAGAAAAACCTGAAAGATGGAATGGTAGAATTGAAGCCGCGCAAGGAAAAGGATAACCGTCTTATTAGTCTTGCAAGTCTGAGTGGCCTAACAAGTCAGGCAGACTTGTGGGACTTGTTGGACTCTAAGACCATTTAGACTATTCGACCACGAGACTAAAAATGCAAATAACAATGTCCTCCCCTGACTTGACCGATGCAGAACGTCAGGCGGTTCAGAACGTTCTCAACACGCCCATCTTGAGCATGGGTCACTGGATTCTGGATTTCGAAAAATCGTTTCGCTATTTGACCGGAGCAAAACACGCGGTTGGTGTTTCGTCTGGAACAACGGGATTGCATCTCTGCGTCCGCGCGGCAGGAATCGGTGAAGGCGATCTAGTCATCACGACGCCATTCTCGTTTGTAGCATCGTCGAATGTGATGTTGTATGAAAATGCTGTCCCGGTTTTTGTGGATGTGAATCCGAAGACGGGGAATATTGATCCGCAACTCGTCGCGGACGCGGCGCGGGATTTGGTCGAGGGCGGGAAAAAGGCTGACAAATGGCTGCCCCGCAAGGGGTCCGGCACGAAGCGCACGCTGAAAGCGATTCTTCCGGTCGATGTTTTTGGTCAGCCTGCGGATCTCGATCCGATACGAAAAGTCGCGGACGATTACAAAATCAAGATGATCGAAGATTCGTGCGAGGCACTTGGCGCAGAATATAAAGGCAAGCGCGCTGGAACATTCGGTGATTATGCTGTGTTTGCGTTTTATCCGAACAAACAGATCACAACCGGTGAAGGTGGCGTGGTCATCACGAGCGACGATAAAGCTGCGGACATGATGCGCGCGCTTCGTAATCAGGGACGCGCGCCCGGCGATACTTGGCTGCAACATACATATCTTGGATACAATTATCGGCTTGATGAAATGTCGGCCGCGTTGGGAACGATTCAGATGTCGCGGCTGGATGAGTTGTTGGATAAGCGCGATCAAGTTGCAAATTGGTACACGGAACGATTGAGTGAAATTCCTGGCGTCGAGCCGCCTGTGATCGAACCATTCACGACACGCATGTCATGGTTTGTGTATGTTGTCCGCTTTGATGCAAAGATTGACCGCGACGCGTTGGCGAAACGTCTGGATAAACGCGGCATTCCGGTGCGGCCATATTTTCTGCCGATCCATTTGCAGCCGTATATGGTTGAACGTTTTGGCTATCGCGAAGGCGATTTTCCTATTACAGAAGATTTGGGCAAACGCGGATTGGCATTGCCATTCTCTGGCGTGATGACCGAAGCGCAAGTGGAAGAAGTTTGTAAGACGATCCGCGAGGAATTGACGAAAGTATAACCACGATCCACTCTGAGCGAAGAATCCCGCCGCAAAGCGACAGAGACTCTTCGGTCGTTTTGCTCCCTTAGAGTGACAAATAGATTTATGAACACCGGTCTTTTTCCTCCATCCAAACGAAACGGCATCCTCCTTCACGGAATCCTGCTGGTTATTTTCCTGGCGATTTCTGGTTGGGGATTTTTCAATCTGACACGTGCAGATGTTGGTCCGAACTTCGTTATCTACCTGCTGATTAGCCTGATTGCTTTTGCACCTGCTCCTTTATTTGGCTATCGCGCTTATTCACTTCTGCACGCGGAATACATCCTTGACCGCGATAGCCTCGAGCTGCGCTGGGGGTTGCGCGATGAAGATATTCCGCTGACCGACATCGAATGGGTGCGGCCGGTAGGCGATCTTACGCATCCGCTTCGACTGCCTCCCATGCCGATGGCCGGCGCGATCCTCGGCTTGAATCGGCATCCGGATTTGGGCATCGTCGAGTTCATGGCAAGTGATCGAAAGAATCTTTTACTTGTTGCGACGGCGAAACGCGTATACGCGATTTCCCCCGCGCGCCCAGCAGATTTCACGCAGACTTTTGCGCGTGCCATCGAACTCGGAAGTTTGACTCCTGCCGAAGCGAAGTCAGTGTACCCATCGTCTGTTGTAACACAGGCATGGGAGTCCGGCTTGACGCGTTATCTCTGGTTGATGACTTTGTTCTTGAACATCGGTTTGTTTGCGTGGATAAGCTTGTTGATCCCAACTTTTCCGCGCGTGGCACTCGGTCTTCGTCCCGATCAGACTCCAGATGCTGTGCCATCCGCTCAACTGATTCTCCTGCCGCTTGTCAGTACATTCCTTTCGCTGGGTGGGTGGGTAATCGGTTTATATTTTTATCGCTGGCAGAAACAACGCGTGCTGTCAATTCTTCTATGGATCTCAGGCGCGCTGGCGAGTCTCCTTTTTCTGATCGCCGTGCTGTTCATCATCACTACACCGGTTTAGTTAATGCAGCTATTCCTCGGCTTCATTCTGGCAGTCATCGTTGCGTATGCCGCGTATTGCGTCCGCAGCTTGAGCAAGAGTGGTGCGGTCGCCGCGGGATTTGTTGGGACAGTTATCTTTGGACTCGGTGGATGGCAATGGGCTGTTCTTTTGCTTGCGTTTTTTATTTCTTCCTCAGTATTGACGCACGCCTTCAAAAATCGCAAGCGCAATCTCGATGAAAAATTTTCCAAAGGTGGACAACGCGACGCGGGTCAGGTTTTTGGGAACGGCGGTGTCGCGACCGCTTTTGTTTTACTGCATTTTATCTTTCCCGCATCATCCTGGGCTTGGATCGGATTCGCGGCTGCGTTGGCTTCTGTCAACGCTGACACATGGGCGACCGAACTCGGCGTGTTGAATCCGACTCTGCCGCGCGTCATCACCGATTTGCGAAAGCGCGTCGAAAAAGGGACTTCGGGCGGCGTCTCGTTATTTGGAACGGGCGCGGCGCTTTTGGGTTCCGCCGTTATCGCGCTATTGGCCGCGTGGCTTTCTCCTCTTTCTTCTCCCTTCTTTCCAACATTCTTGCTTATAACATTTGCGGGTTTGCTTGGCTCTCTGTTTGACTCTTTCCTCGGTGCGACTGTTCAAGCCATGTATTATTGTCCGACTGACAAAAAGGAAACAGAGAAACACCCGCTGCATACATGTGGAACGGAAACCGTTCACATCCGCGGCTGGAAATGGCTGGATAACGACTGGGTCAATTTTGCGTGTGGGACGTTTGGAGTTTTGGTTGCCTTGCTAGTTTTTTTTGTTTGATGCAGTCATTTTTAACAAGAAACCACGAATTGATTTTGCCGATTGCTCCCATGTTGGGAATTCATCGAATCGTTGGCGTGCATTGAGCGAGAGGCGTGTTAGCAGTTCGCGGTCGGATGCAAGTTCTTGTAAATGTTTTGCCAGTGTTTCTGAATCGCCTGGCTTTATCAAGAATCCATTTTCACCATCTGTGATAAGTTGTGGAATCGCGCCAGCGGTTATGCCAATGGCTGGCAGTCCAAATGCCATTCCTTCAAGAAACGAAATTCCAAAACCTTCATAGAACGACGGAATGACAAGAACTTGTGCTTGGTGAAGTTTTTCGACAAGTCCATCGCCGTCCAAGATGCCGTGAAAACGGACGATGGACGATAGACCGTGGACGATGACAAGTTTCTTCATCTCGTTGGCATATTTAGAATCAACGGTCATTGAACCAACTACATCAACGTTAACCGCTAGTCGCTGAAAGCTAACCGCCTCCAATAAAATATGTAATCCTTTAAGTGGGATGACGTTGGCAAGGAACAGCAAACGCAAAGGTCCAAGTTCGGCTGCTCGCGCACGGACCCGCTCCGGGGTCAACGTGCCGAGGCGGTCGCCGCCGGGTGTGGCGATGCTGTAGGGTTTGTTATCGCCAATCAATGACAAAACTGCGCCGCGCGTAGCCGTCGAATTAAAAATAAAACCATCCACGGTTTTGAGATAACGCCTTTCAATGGTTCGATAAAAAACGTTTTGCCATCCCGGTCTTTTTTCAGACGATCGCAGATTATGAACGAGACTAACAACCGGATAAAGATGTGATTGCAAATTGGCAGTGAGCAATGATGGATGATTCAACTCGTCTTCAATCAAAACGTCAAAGCCGCGCGGAAGACGGAAATGAAAATTATCGGTGAGATGGGAAAAGTAATTTCGCCAGGGCAAAGAAATAATCTCAACTGTGTCACCCTGCCCACGAAGATATTCGACTAATTTGCGATCATAAAGATAACCGCCACTCATCGTGTCCAATGAGCCGTAAATAATCAAGCCGATTTTCATCGAGTTGGAAGGTTTGAATGTTGAAAGATTGGCACGTAGCTTGCCAACCTGCTAACCTGCTAACCTTCCAACCTTTGAACCGAATAAGCCGCCCACGCGGAATCATTTTCCCATACGATGACGCGCAGAGTCGAAATGTTTTTTGCTTTGATGCGTTCGTTCAATGATGTTGCCAAAATGCACGCAAAATGTTCAAGCGACGGATTCAAACCTTTGAATTCCTCCAGCTCGTTCAGCATGTTTTCTTTGTAATGATGAACGACTTCGTCTAAATGTTTTTCGACATCCACAATGTCAACGAGATAACCATGCTGGTCAAGTTCTTTCCCTTCGAGTTGAAGTTCGAGAACGTAATGATGCGAGTTGGGAAGATTTTCTGGCCCCCAATTTCCGCCGATCAAAAAGTGGCGGGCAATAAAATCGCGGCGGACAGCAAGAGTGTACATTTCCTTCTTCCTCCTCACAATTTCATAGCGCGCATGACTTGATATCCGTTTTCTTTGGTGACGGCCATGACAAAGTCAAAAGCATCAATCTGCGTGCAAAGATCAAGATCGGATCGTGGAAAGGCAGGCTGGTTTGGGTCGAGGCGCATCGAGGCATCCAAGGATTTAAACACACGCTCGATGTAGGAAGCAGGGTTGGGCCTCTGACCTTTAAGCAAGGACTCGAGATAATTAGCACATGCAAAGTCTTCATCGCCTCTTCCATCTTCTGTTTTGCCTGTTATTACAAAAGTGACGGACTTCGGTGCGTAGTTCTGAATACATTTCACGGTGGCATTTGCAACAACAAAACTTGCCGCAATCATGACTTCTGCATTTACGCTGCGAACAATACCTTGCGTCCCCGCGCCGGTGCGTTGGATAATTATTCTGTCGCTCAAATCTAGGACTTTTGTTTGAGCGGGAGAATTTCCAAAATCAAAGCCATCTGGTGGCAAACCGCCCACCTCACCGCAAGCCAGTGAGTTTGGAATCTGCGCTTTGAGTTTCAATGCTTCGTCCACCGTGCTTACGGGATATATTTGTTTTGCGCCGCGTGAAAAAAATGAATGCGGCATTTGTAAATGCGCGGATGACGTCAATTGCCACAACCATCCCAGTTGCTTCGTGGCAAGTTTCAAGATCGCAATAGCAGAAATTCATGGGTTAAAATTTAGCAAAACCTGCATTGTCTCTTGCGGATTTGTATTTAACAGGTTGTATGCCTCGCTGGCCATTTCGGGCGTAAAGCGATGCGTAATCCATTTCTCCGGTTTGATTCGTTTGAGCGCGTTCCAGGCAATATCGAATCTGCGAGCTTTGTCCCAACGGCCAGACAATTCCGGCGCGATGGTGCTGACTTGCGATGAGATCAATCTGATTCGCGAACGATGGAATGCGCCGCCCAAATTAAGTACTGTGCGTTTTTCGCCGTACCATGAGCCGATGACGATTCGTCCGCTGAAGGTTGTGATGGTGATGGCATCGTCCAACGCGGACGGTGAGCCGGAAAGTTCAAATGTCAGGTCTGCGCCGGTTTTCAAATACGCGCTGGCTTGATTGCGAAAATCATTTGCCGCGGGATCAAGAGAATCAGAGACACCAAGTTTCAACGAAGTTTCGCGGCGGAGGTCATAACAATCCGCAGTGACGAGCGCTTCGAGTGGAAATTCGCGGAGCAGGGCAGTGGTCAAAAGTCCGATCACGCCCTGACCGAAGACTATCACACGTTCGCCGAGGATTGGAGCGGCATCCTGAACCAAATTGACAGCGGTTTCCATGTTTGGAAGAAAGCAAGCTGTTTCACAGGAAATGGATTCGGGAACTGGAAAAAGACAATCAGTGGTTGCAATGAAATGCGACGTATGTGGTTGAAAAGAAAACACAAATTTATCTTTCCAGTTTTTATTGACGGCTTTCCCAATGTCTACCACTTTGCCGACCGCTGCATAACCATATGCCAGCGGATACTTGAAGTCGCTGCGCAAAGTCGAGATAACGGAATCCGTTTCGACGTCACGCGGGAAGCGGCCTTGATAGATCAGCATCTCAGTCCCCGCGCTGATCGCGGAGCAAATCGTCTCGACCAGAATTTCGTCCGCGCCAAGGGTTGGCAAAGATTCCTCGCGGAGTTCCACCTCGCCGGGTGCCGTAAAGTATAAAGTCTTTCGGTTCATGAATTTATTTATCCCCGTTTATTGCTTTTCTTTATGGCTTTTCCTGCCACAATAAAATCAGCAGGATGACTTCGATGATCTTGGCCGGGACGCCGTAAAGTGAATCGTGGCTGAAGAACGGCACGCCCTGCGCGATCACGTTGAGGCCGACCCAAATGAAGAGCCAGGCGATGATCGTGACGATGATATAAACGAAGAGCGCCCACCAAACCAATTTATGTTGTTGTTGAAAAAATGGGATGGGCAGAAAGAACGCGCCGAGCAAACCCAAATATCCAAGCCCGTTCAATGTAAACAGCGGATCGGGGCCGCCTGGGAAAAGTACTTTATCAAACGCCGCACCCAAATGTAAAAGCGCGGTCGCGAGCACGCCGACGATGATCACGATTTGTTTCCCGGTGAGATTCTTCATAAAGTCTCCTTTTCAACAATACGGTTAAAGCGCAAAAAACGGATTGCTTATTTTACCTGCCAATCCTGTGGCCTGCCAGAAGCAATCCCAAACCGCCGATGAGCAAATCACGTCCGCGCATCAACAATACAATGCTGATCGCAACCGGCGCGGCGTAACCAAATATGCCGAGCGCAAAAACCTGGCTGGCTTCGAGCGCGCCGAGTCCGCCGGGCAATGGCACGAGGAATGAAAGCCAGCTTGCAGCCCATGCGGCGGCGGTCTGCCAGAAATGCAATCCAACCTGCATGAAAGCTGTGATCAACGCGTATTCTCCAACCATTCCCATTGCCGCGAGCAGTGAAACAAAAATTGCGGCGAGTAATGAACGCGGATGCCGCTGGCAAAATCGTCCAGCCAAATGTTCGGATGCACGTATGAAGCGGATGATTTTTGAATCTTGCGGAATGGCTGGCAGTGCGCGCAGTAATGCAGACACCGGATATATTTTTTTATAAAGCAGGATGATATGAATCAAAGGCCATGCTACCAGCGCTGCCAGCCCGATCAGACTCACGATGGGCGGCTTGCCGCTATTCGACAGAATCCCAGCCTGGACAATTGCCGTTAAACCGAACGCCAGCAAAACGAAGTTGGCGAGGAACTCGAGCAGTTTGTCCATGACCACGGTTGACGTTGCGCGCGTATACGTCAAGCCGTGATTGCGTTGCAGATAAAGGATTTGCAGTGGCTCGCCGCCGACTTGCGGACCGATGGTGAAGTAACTGACCCCGAACACGGAGATACGCACGGGAATCAACGGGAAATATTTTACGCGCTTATTGTCGGCATTGACGATGAACCACCAGCGCGCAGTAGTGCACATGTAAATCAAAAAATCCATGCTGAGGATGAGGAGGATTTGCCAGAGTTGGACTCGTTGGATAACCGCCCAAATTTCAAGCAGAGGCGCGTCGCGCAAGGCGAAATAGAGCAAAGTAGCGAGAATAATGACAAAAAGAAAGCGAATCAAAAAACGTCGCTTATTCTTCATGTTTGATAATGTTGATTATGCTCGCGGAGGCATTAGAGCAACGTGTACATTTTCTTCGCGGCTTCCAACGGCTTGACCAGTTCCATCCGCCCGCCGGGAAAGTAATCTTTTTGAATATCAATGAGGAGGAGAGCAGTTTTCATAACAATGTCCTTTAGTCAAAATGTCAACAAGTCTGACAGGTCAGGCAAACAGAATTTTACTTCTAACTGGAACATCAATATCAGCAGATCTTGGAAAAGGTCCGCGAACAAATGGCCCGCTATAGTAAGTTTTTCAGCACTCAACGCAAACAAGAAAGTTTCTCAGTTAACTGGCTCAAACAACACTTTCGGCCCAACAAAATCCGCAGGATTCTCTGCAATGGGTACGATCGGAGGATTAGTCATAAACCCTGCTGCTATATCTAAATATGGACCAGTCTCCTTTAATTGTTTGACTGTCCATTCATCCGTTACTCGATAAAAAAGTTCAAACATCGAGGCAGCGACTCGGGAAGTATCTCCGCTCCCAAGGGTATTGATAGCGGCGCTCGGCGGCATACGACCACCACTGTCTAATGCATTGCCAGCAATAAACACAACTTTCTCCCCATTATCGACAGTCGCAAGACCAAAAATTTCCGTAGATTTATCGAAGATTACGCCGTTCCTTAATGGCCCATACGCACCGTTGAAGTTTGTATTTTCAGCAACAATTTTCGCAAACAAATCCTTCACCCCGCCCCGATTTTCTTTATATGCGTCGGGTCCAAAGACAACCAACTCGATGTCATCCAATCTCATTCCCCCAGCCTTCTGCATCGCTACGCTGGCATGAAACAGGCCAAACTCCTGCCCATTATTCTGCAAAATCATAAACTCCGTCCCCTTCGGACTTTTGTCTGGCAGCCAGTAGCCTTCATTCTCCCCAGTGTTAGGGTTCACGTGCATACTATTTCTTAGCCACTTCATTCGCTGTTCATAAGTCGCATTAGCCAAACCAAAATCTTTAAAGTATTGGTCGTTTGCCGGTCCCATGAGGAGCGCTTCGGTTGCCTGTTTGTACAGCGCCGCCCCATTGACAGGCTCAATGCCATAGCATAAATCTTTACTCAAGCATCCAACTGTTTCTGGCTGGAGAACTACCTTCACTGTCGGTGTAGCAGTTGGAATTGCAGTAGGTGTTTCAGGAATGACAGTGACCGTAGGCAACAAAGTTGGAGAGTGCGTCAGAGTTGGCGTACTCGCGCCAGAACTGCAAGCTGAAAGAAGAACAAAGGTAAAAAGACAAAGGTAGAATCTTGAGGATTTCATAATTTCATTTTCTCCCAAATTGCCGAGGCTCGCAAATCGCCAGGCGCAGTATTCTATTTGACATCTTGCATAAGTGCTCTCGTCGCCGTCCTCGGCGGCGAGACGCCGCCGAGAGCATGATAATTTTATTGACTTTTGTAAGAGGTCTATTTTTTGATATTGAGTTTTCTTCTTACAAACGCGCGTACCCTTGTTGCCGCTTTGAACGCTTCCTCAGCAGTCTTCGACCCTACGCGCACGCCCGGATAACGCACCGAAATGGCAAAACTTTCAAGTCTCCGCAGGTCTTTGAGGAGGACTTTAAACTCCTGGTCTATTGGGAGGCACAAATTTAGAAGTGGAACTAATTCATGAATTTTGGGGAAGCTAATCTCATGTTCAGCAAGAAAGGCTTTTAGATATTTCTCCGCGCATTGCTGGCAGTGAAAGCAGGCTGTTGCAGTGATCGGGGCTTCGCGTCCATGCAAAAGCATGTCGGCAGAATCATAATCTTCCTCTGCTTTAAATACCCACTCTTCAATTATCCCGTGCATATAAGACCTTGCCCTTTTCGACAATCTCATTCATAAACGGGTCTCCCCATGATTGTCGTTTTTTGATGGTTTCGCGGGAACGCGCCAGGATATCAACACTGAACAATACCTCGGGCAATGAATCAACAATCGCAAGGATGGTTTCCATCTCTCCCTTCGGCGTATCCATCACCACCAGCAGATCCACGTCGCTCCATGCGTTCGGCTTGCCGTACGCATGAGAGCCGAAGAGAATGATCTGCTCAGGGTCGAATTTCTCCGCAATGTGTTTCGCAATCGCGCGAATCGTCTTCATCGGGATGCGCTTACGTTTATTCAAAGGGGGAACTCGAAAAACAGATGGTGTTGCCATATTTGAATTATACGTCAACTACTTACTTCCTCCCAAAATCCGCCGGGGTCTCACCCCAGGCTTGCGTATCCCATTTCAAAACTTTGAACGTTTTCGACGATTGTAAATTTTCTTCTGCATGTGCGATCAACCCGAATAACATTTTGTTGGAAGGCAAACGCGCTAATTTAGTATTGCATTTACCAGCTTGAATCCATGCAATCGCATTTACCGAATCAGAATAAATCGGCCAGTCGAGTTTATTTTTTGATAACCAATCAAAAGCCAAAACGATGGCAAGGAATTCGCCGATGTTATTCGTTCCGTCCGCGAATGGACCGGCGTGAAAAATCTGCTCGCCGCTTTCGGTCTTGACGCCGCGATATTCGAGGCGGCCGGGAGAACCGTCGCAAGCCGCGTCCACACACAGACTGGGAATGATCGGCGGGTTCGGAGCGAAGAGCCATTTTTGAGTCGAAGCTGGTTTGCCTTTGTAATCGTTATATGACGCGTCAAAAGCCCGCTCCGCTTCGGCACGCGTTGCAAAAGCCTTGTATTGCGCGTCCGCAAATCCTTTGACCTGTGCTTCACATTCCGGCCATGAAGTGAAGATGCCCTGCTTGCGTCCCTTCCACACAACATAAAATTTCTGTCCAGACATAATTCAATTTTATCTCCAAATCAAAAACCAATTAGGTTTATACTAAGTGTAAATTATTTCGCGCGGGACATTCGATGAAAAAGCTTCCCCAAATTTTGTTGATCGTTATGTTGGCCATGCTTGTTGCATATTTGCCGACTCTTTCCGCGAGCGGACAATCTCCATCCGCTTCGCCAACGCCGACTTATGATCCGTTCGCGCAGCCGCCGCTGCCGGACAATCCAACCGAACTCGAACTTGGACGCTATCTTTTTTGGCGTTACTGTATGCCTTGTCATGGCGACAAAGGACAGGGACTGACCGATGATTTTCGCGCGATGTGGGAACCGGATCATCAGAACTGTTGGGCGCGCGGCTGCCACAGCGGACGCTACGCCAATGACAGTTTTCCTGTCCCGACGGTTGTCCCGCCACTCGTTCGCAGCGATCAGTTATCACGTTTTTCTGACATGCAGGAATTGTCCGCATTTCTGAAAGCCACACATCCGCCCGAAGCTCCCGGCTCGTTGACAGACAATGAATATCAGGCTTTGGCCGCGTATCTTTTTACATTGAACGGCAGGCTTCAAGAGCCAAGTGTTACTTCTACACCCACATCCACACCGCCGCCTGCTTCGCCGCAAACCAAGCCATCGAATTCAATCATCGGCCTTTTAGCCGTCGTCATATTGATGTTGGCCGCAGTTATATATGCTTTTGTGCGGCGCACGCGAACACGAAGCTAAGTCGCTGGCATATTCAATCTAACTAATTCAAGTTAGCCTTGATTGGTTTACGAGGTTAGGCTCTCGGCGGCGTCCTCGCCGCCGAAGACAGCGGCTGGAGCTTGCGCGCTTTCTGAATACTGGTCACTGTTTACTGACCACTGCTCACTCTTCTTCCCAACCGTGTTCCTCGACTGCCTCGAAAATATTCGTGGCGGAGATCATACCAACCAGCGTGCCATGCTCATCAGCCACAGGCATGTGATGAAAGTGATGTTCGTGCATGATCTGGGAACATTCCTTCAACGTCCATTCTGGTTTGGCTGTGATGATCGGCCCGGACATGATTTCGCGCACGGTTGTATTTGCCGGATTACGATCCGCGCCCACGATCTTGTCGCGGATGTCGGTGGTGGTGACGATGCCATAAGCCGCGTTCTTGTCGGAAATATCCACGACCACGCTATGGATATTGCGGCGGCGCATCAACGTCATCGCGTGGGACACGCTCGTGTCAGCATCCACCACAATTACCGGGATGCTCATCCAATCACGGACAGTGTTTGGCATAGTTCTCTCCTCTACGAGTAAAATCAGCAGATCACATTGAAGTTAATTATTTATTCGATAATTGTTGGGCAATCTCAAACCTGCTCTAGGCGGCGTCTCGCCGCCGGGGACGGCGGCCTGAGCAATCGAGACTTACTTGATTCTACTTTATATTGATCGTCACCGAGCCAAGCGCAAGAACCGAACCGTCCGCCGGGCTTGTGTCTTCGATTTCTATTCGCTCCGGTCCCGGTGATATGATCTTCGATAAATCAACCGGCAGTGAAAAAGAACCCGGTCCGCCGGGTTGTGATGCCTGAACAAGTAAAGAGCCATTGGCAACTTGATTGTTATTCGAATCGAAAATCGAATAGACCAAATTGTTCTCGAATGGTGCGATGGTGACATTTCCTGTGACCGTCAACGGCTGCGAAAGCGTAACTTGATCTCCGTTCGATGGCTGCGTGATCGTGATCACGCGTTCGCTGCCATCCGGTGTGCCGCTGGAAAAACTGGTCATCACCAATTTGTTGAACTCATAACGAAATGTCCGTTTCGTCGGCCAGGCCGCACAGCAACCAGGATCGTTCGGACCGTGAATTACCGCGTCAAGGAAGATTTGTCCATTTTGAATACTAAGACTGTTGATCTTTGGCCGGTCGTCAATCATTTCAGATGCGGCTTGCACGGGCTGTCCATTTTGATTCAGCATGGCAATGACCGAAACGAAGACGCCAGTTCCGCCATAATTTTCAGCGAGCAGAATTGCCGCATCGGACGCGCTATCGCCATTCAAATCACCGTATGCAATTTGCGGAAGCAAATTCACGCTTGCATAATCCGTCGAAGCCGGATCGGTGCCGTTTTGATATAAGCCATCTGTCAATTGAACTGTTGGATGCGAGTCCCTGGCAACAAGTTGGACTTTGGCATTTTTGAGTTGATCCGCTGTCAGTGCTGGAATGGATGGCGCGGCGGGCGTCAGCGTGGAAACTGCTTGTGTAACGGGAGCCGGTTGAACGGTCGGAGTGGAAGCGGCGGGCGAGAATAATGAACAGGCCAGCGCGGTCAGTCCGAGAATCAAAAACGGGAATATTTGTTTCATGCTATTGCCCGAGTTGAGTCCAGTTTGCGCCGCTGTTCGTTGTCTTATAAAGCCTACGTACGCCGGTCACATCATTCGTCAGGACAAAGCCTGTGGTCGCGTTGACAAAATCCATTCCAGCAAAATTATCTCCGAAAGCGATATCGGGCGTGATGGTCGTCCATGTTTGCGCGCCATCATGCGTCACATAAAATGCAGTGCCATTCCAAACGAAGCCATCACTCGGCGAGACAAAAGTCATCGTTCCACCTTGCGGAATCAACTTAGGCGTAAGCACCCACGTTGCGCCGCCATCGTGCGACACGTAGACAGCCAGCATAACGCCATATTGAGATGATGCGTGAACCGGCAGATACGCGTCCTTGGCCGAGACAAATGTTGGGCCGACGGTTTCAAATTGAGCCTGTTCGTATCCGACCGGAGCCGTAACGGAGACCTGACTCCAAGAATGTCCGCCGTCTGACGTTTTATACAGATAAATCGCGCCCGTTGTGTAAGTGACTCCGCCGATGAAAGCATTTTGCATGTCGAGCGGAGTCAGTCCATCTTTGAGTCCGCCAAGCGGAAGGCTGGTAGCCGCGTTGGGTTGATTGGGATCGTTGGTGTATGTTTGAGTCCATGTTGCGCCAGCATCAGTCGTTTGAAAAATCGCGACGCCCATCGAACCAGCGCCCGCGCCGAGACTGGCCATGATCCAGCCATTATTTGCATCCAGAAAATGCAGATCGCCGCTGCCAAATGGGACTGAAGATGAAGTCCACGTTGCGCCACCGTCGCTGGTGCGATACATTGTCGCAG
>JAJYOH010000579.1 GCA_021796315.1 Chloroflexota bacterium | reverse complement strand
GTAGCCCACAGCGGAAAAGTCGGCAGGCCAAACGCAAGCAGGAGCGGACGATTCCAGAATAGGATGTAGTTGAAAACCAGGCCCAAGAGCAAAACGAGCAAAACCGGGTACGCGTCCACATAGTCAACGCCATAGATGGACAGAACCCAGCGGCCAAAGACCACCAGCCCTAATGCGATCAACATGTTATACGCAAACGAAAGCGTGGTTACCTTCCGTAAAAAATCGCGCAGACGCGGCCAGGCTTTTTGTACGACAAGCCGATTGAGTTCAGGATAGACGGTGAGAATGAGCGGATCTGCCGGAACGGACAAGTAACTGACGATCCCGTAGGCGATCTTGTAGAGACCGGCCGCGGCCGTGTTCAGAAAGAAGCCGACCCACAAAGGCTCGCTCTCGCGAAAGATCAGAATGATCGTTCCGCTAAGATTGGAACTAAAGGCGAACTTGAACAATTCACGCGGCACTGGCAGGGCCGATAGCGGTGTGTTCCTCCAGCCGCTGCCAAGGACGCGGCGCAACTGGACCTGCGCGGCAACGAAAAGTCCCAACCCGAGAACGGTCTTGCCAATGAGATAAGCGATGAGAATAATTGCAAGACCTCCATGCAAAAGGAAGGCCGCAACAACAATCGAGGCGCTGATGACGCTTTGGATCAGATTGATCTTGCCGATTAATTTGATCCGGTTTGTAAGCTGCAGAATGCCTGTGGATGTTTCAGCATTGAAATTCGCCAACAGGCCGATACTAAAGGCAATGAACAACCTTTCCGTTCCGGGGGTTTTGGCAATGAAGTGTGAGGCCAGTCCGGCTGTTAAAGCCAGGGCAATGAACGCCAGCACAGAAACGATCGTCTCGACCATGCTGGCGGCTTTGATTATGGCGGCAGCTTTTTGATTCTCACCTTTCTCGATATATTCACCGCCATAACGGACAACCACCTCGCTCATGCGGAACGAAAACAGGCCGTTAATGGTCGAGGCATAAGACATGACAATGGCAATCAGACCCAAACTTGATTTGCCAAGCAGGCGCGCGGCCAGCACCGTCTGCACAAGACTGAGCAGAAGGCTGATGGAATTGTTGCTGAATAAATGGGCGCTGTTACTGATGACGCGGCCAAACAGTTCATCATCGCGCAGTTTTTGAAACCAGCTCATGGGGTCAATACTTCGTTCGCCCAGGACTTTTCAGCGGCGTACCAGTCAACGAGCTTTTTCACACCTTCAACGAGTCCCACTTGCGGATTCCATCCGAGTATTTCCTTGGCTTTTGAAACGTCTGCCCAATTGCTGTACATATCTGCCAGATTCGGCGGACCATATTGCGCATCCGCTTTTTTGCCGATCAGCTCTTCCAGCATTTTGACAAGATCGTTGATCGTAATGACATCATGCCCGCCGAGATTGAGGATCTCATAACCGAGCGGTTTGAGCGCCAGGATCGTGCCGCGCGCGATGTCGTCAACATACGTGAATCCGCGCGATTGATTTCCATCGCCGTTGATGCGCACTGGGCGGCCTTCGTTGATCCATTGGCAGAAGCGGAACATTGCCAGGTCGGGACGCCCCGCCGGGCCATAGACCGTGAAGTAGCGCACCACGCTGACATCGATGCCGTGCAGATAATGATACGAGTGCGCCAAAACTTCCGCGCCTTTTTTGCTGGCCGCATACGGTTGAAGCGGCTCACTGCTTGACGCTGTTTCAGGCGTAGGATACGGCGGGTTCGAGCCATAAATGCTCGAAGTCGAAGCCAGCAAAAATTTCTTCGTGCCGGTGGCGCGGCATAATTCGAGCATGTTCAAAGTGCCGGTCAGATTGGTTTCGTAGAACAACCACGGATTGTCCACACTGGCCCGCACGCCCGCACGCGCGGCGAGGTTGATGACTGCATCGAATTTCTGGTCATATAAGCTCGCCATGTCAGCGCGTTTGGAAATATCAAGCTTATACAACTTGAAGCCCTTCAAGCTGGATAAATGTCTGAGCCGAAATTCCTTCATGCGGACATCGTAGGCATTGTTCATGTTGTCAATGCCGACGACGGTATGTCCCTGCTCGATGAGCATTTCAGATGTGCGCGCGCCGATGAAGCCCGCCGCGCCAGTGACTAAATAATTTGCCATGTTAGTATCCGGTTGTCAATAATCGGTTGTCAGTGATCAGTCCAAACTAATGACCGATCACTGCTTACTGATCACTGCCTATAGTCTCACAACCTTTTCACTCTCCGCGCCGATCTTTCCGAGCGCGTTGCGGCTGTCGAAAATGAATTTCGCTTCGGCCAGGATCGCCGTGTAATCGTATGCTTTGTGATTGGTGACGATCACCACCGCATCCGATTCTTTGACGGCCTTCATTACATCCTTTACTGTTTCCA
Source organism: Chloroflexota bacterium (assembly GCA_021796315.1). Next base: position 1,191 of record JAJYOH010000579.1, on the reverse strand, counting down.
TCTTCCAGCCTTCCTTCTCGTGATGGATGTGTGAAATATGCGGGTCGTGATATGAAACGTCCGCCCCTTTTTTCCTGAGCAGCGCGATTACGTCCAATGCGGGAGATTCGCGCACATCGTCAATATTGGGTTTGTAAGCCACGCCGAGCACGAGAACTTTCGAGCCTTTCAAAACTTTGCCGCGATCGTTCATCGCATCCAGCACGCGCGAGACAACATAGCGCGGCATATTTGTATTGATCTCGGATGCCAGCTCGATGAATTTGGCGTTGTAATTCAATTCCTTCATCTTCCACGAAAGATAAAGCGGATCGATTGGGATGCAATGACCGCCGAGGCCGGGACCGGGCGTGAATTTCATAAAGCCGAATGGTTTGGTTCCCGCGGCGTCGATCACTTCCCAGACATCCACGCCGAGACGTTCGCACATGATCGCCAGTTCGTTGACCAGTCCAATGTTGATCATGCGGAAAGTATTTTCCAATAGTTTTGCCATCTCAGCCGCTTCAGCAGACGAAACGGGCACAACAGTTTTAATGGCTCCGCTGTACCAGGCCGTGGCGACTTCGGCGCAGGCTTTGGTAATGCCGCCCATCACTTTGGGCGTGTTTAATGTGGTCCAGTCTTTTCTTCCTGGATCGACGCGCTCGGGCGAGAAGCAGATGAAAATCTCCTCGCCGATCTTGAGGCCGGATTTTTCGGTCAGCATCGGCCAGGTCAATTCACGCGTCGTGCCCGGATATGTGGTGGACTCCAGCACGACAACCATTCCGGCGTGGATATATTTTGCGAGTTGTTCGGTGGCCGACAAAATGAACGACATGTCGGGGTCGCCGGTCTGACGGAGCGGTGTGGGCACGCAAATGCTGACCGCGTCCATATCTTTGAGCGCCGTAAAATCGGCGGTCATCTTCAACCTGCCGGCTTTTTGCAAACGCACAACTGTCTCCGTCGGCACATCCTGGATATAGGAAATGCCTTTGTTGAAAGTTTCTATCTTGCGCTGATCGGGATCGATCCCCATGACGTTGAATCCGGCTTCGGCAAAAACGACTGCCAGCGGCATCCCCACATAACCCATTCCCAAAATGCCGATCTGCGCGGTCTTATCCTGCAATTTCTTGATGAGAGTTTCTTTGGTTGACATTCTATTCCTTATTATTCACCACAAAGGCACGAAGTTCACAAAGA
>JAJYOH010000578.1 GCA_021796315.1 Chloroflexota bacterium | reverse complement strand
CGCACTTGAAGCACAGGAAGAAGTTGTAAAAGAAGAGACTGGCGAAGTGCCGCTCTGGCGCCGCCTGATCGCGGATGAAGATACCAAGGCGTTGATCGCGCGCCCGCCTGTGGTGACCATCCTCGGGCACGTCGATCATGGCAAGACATCCCTGCTGGATGCGCTCCGTCAAACGGACGTGGCGGCAGGCGAGGCGGGCGGGATCACGCAGCACATCGGCGCGTATCAAGTTGAAAAGAAGGGACGCACCATTACCTTCCTCGATACGCCGGGCCACGCGGCCTTCACCGCGATGCGTGCGCGCGGCGCACAAGGCGCGGACATTGTGATTCTGGTTGTGGCGGCGGATGATGGAGTCATGCCCCAGACGAGGGAAGCCATTGCTCATGCGAAGGCGGCCCGTGTTCCGATCATTGTAGCGTTGAATAAGATCGATAAACCAAACTCCAATCCTGATCGCGTCAAACAACAATTAGCCGAGCTTGAACTCGTCCCTGATGATTGGGGCGGCAGTACCATGGTTATTCCGGTCTCTGCCAAGCAAAAGCAAGGCATCGATGATCTGCTCGAAAGCATTTTACTGGTAGCCGATAACACCGATATCCGTGCCAACCCGAAAGGTAAGGTGATTGGCACGGTCATCGAAGCGGAAGTGGATAAATCAAAGGGAACGGTCGCCACGCTTCTTGTCCAGAATGGAACGTTGGAGTCGGGCGACATTGTTGTGGCAGGCCGATCTTATGGCCGCATGAAAGCTTTATCAGATTACAAGGGCAAACCTGTTAAGAAGGTTGGTCCATCCACGCCGGTGGCGGTGATGGGCTTGAACGGCGTGCCTGCCGCAGGCGATGTGTTCCAGGTGGTCGCTTCTGAAAAAGAAGCGCGCGCCATTGTCGATGAACGCGCCGATGCCGCCAAGACTGCCGCCAATGTGCAAAAGAAAGTCTCGCTTGAAGACCTGTTTGCCAATTTCAAAGCTGGCGAAGCCAGGGAATTAAACCTGATCGTCAAGGCCGATGTGCAAGGCTCGCTCGAACCGATCATGTCAGAACTGGCCGAACTTGGCAAAGGTGAGATCGGCGTCAAAGTTTTATACGCCGAAACTGGCAACATCGGCGAGAACGATGTCATGCTGGCGTCAGCTTCGAAAGCTATCATTATCGGGTTCAGTGTGCAGGCTGACATCGCCGCCCGCCGCCTGGCTGAAAAAGAGGGCGTCTCCATTCGCTTGTACGACATTATCTATCGCATGACCGAGGATATCGAGAAGGCGCTCAAGGGAATGCTCGAACCTGTGATCGTTGAAAAAGTGATCGGACGCGCGACAGTGCTGGCTGTTTTCTCCGCTTCCAAGCTCGGACGTGTGGCGGGTTGCCGCGTCACCGAAGGTGAATTGCGCCGAAATGCCAGGGTGCGCCTGATGCGCGGCCCAACGGATATTGTCTTTGAAGGTGAGATGGCATCTTTACGTCACGAGAAGGAAGATGTGCGTGAAATACGCACCGGTTTTGAATGTGGTGTGGGCTTCAAGAATTTCAACGATATTCAAGTTGGCGACCATCTCGTTTGCTACGTTTTGGAAACTTCAGCGTAGTAAAGTAGTAAACTGGATATAGAATTTAAAAATGGCTTCAGGTCTTCGTCTTCAACGTATTGCGGATCGCATCCGCCAGGAGCTCTCAGAAATGTTGATTCGCGAGTTGAGTGATCCGCGCTTGAAACTAATTTATGTGACAGATGTTAATGTGGATAAGGAGCTTGCCTGGGCGGATATTTATGTCTCGGCTGTTGAAGGCGCCTCGCGTTCCGAGGAAGTGCTCTCGGGGTTGGAATCAGCCAGCGGCTTCATTCGCCGGACTTTGGCCGGACGCATCGAACTGCGGGTTTTTCCCCGCATCCGGTTTCATTGGGACCCAACGCCTGAGAACGCCGATCACATCGAGAAAGTTTTGGCAGAGTTGCGCCAAAAGGGAAATTCCAGTAAAAAATTGACATAACTTTTCGCCAAATATTCCGACTACCAATTAATGTTAAGAGGGCTCTCAAATTCTTATGAATGAATCGATAGGTACTGCAATCAAAATCCGATTGGCGGATGCCAGGGATATTCTTATTGCATCGCATGTCCGTCCCGATGGCGATGCGGTTGGCTCCCTGCTTGGCTTGGGGCTGGCATTGCAACATGCAGGCAAGAATGTCCAAATGGTTTTGGCTGACGGCGCGCCTTCATCCTTTAAACATCTCGAAGGTGCAGAGCAGGTTAAAACAAAAGTCGAAGGGATATTTGATACATTCATCACTGTTGACTGCGCCGATTTCAAGCGCACAGGCAAACCATTTCAATCCATTGGCCAGCCCGACATCAACATTGACCATCACATAACAAACGAAAAATTTGGTAAACTAAACCTGATCGAGGGTGAGGAAGTCGCAACCGCTGCGATCCTGACCAATTATCTCCCTGCCTGGGGATATCAGATCACGAAACCGGTTGCTGCGGCGTTGCTTACAGGCTTGATCACAGATACATTGGGTTTCCGCACATCCAATATCACGCCCGAAGCAATGCGTCAGGCTGCCACGTTGATGGAAACCGGTGTTGATATGCCTGAGCTTTATATGCGTGGGCTTGTCCGGCGTTCGTATGAAGCCACGCGATATTGGGGAGCTGGCCTTTCAAATTTGCAACGTCGGGACAACATGGTTTGGGGCAAGTTAACATTATCAGATCGCAAAGCCGCCGGTTATTCCGGGAATGATGATGCGGATTTGATCAACGCCATCTCAGCCATTGATGGTTATAAAGTCGGGATGATCTTTGTCGAGCAGACCGATAAACATGTCAAAATTTCCTGGCGTGCGTTGGAAAATGGCATTGATGTTTCACCAATTGCCCAGCGTTTTGGCGGCGGCGGTCATGCAGCAGCCGCAGGTGCGGATGTGGCTGGAACTCTGGATGAAGTCATTGCGCAGGTAATCCAGAGTACCAAGGAAATGTTAGGTCTTTAGGTTAAACTGAAATGAAGAAATTAGCTGGAAATTCAAAAAAGGATTAGTTAGGAGGAATATCGAATGGATAATCAGGATATGAAAAACGCCATCTCCGGCGTGCTGGTTGTGGATAAGCCGGTCGGCATGACCTCACACGATGTTGTGCAGGCCATCCGTAATGGCACAGGGCTGCGTCGTGCTGGGCATACCGGCACGTTGGACCCGCGCGCATCGGGCGTGTTGGTTATTCTGGTTGGCCCGGCAGTGCGCTTGAGTGAATTTGTCTCTGCTTCGGATAAACGCTATCAGGCCATCATCCGCCTTGGGTCGACGACCGATACGTTTGATGCAGATGGAAAATTCACACATTCAGACCAACCAATCAATGTGACCGAAGAACAATTCGAAGCAGTGCTCAAAACTTTTATCGGCGAAATAGAACAGACTCCGCCCCCATATTCTGCCGTTAAAGTGCAGGGACGCAAAGCCTACGAGATGGCGCGTCAGGGCGAGGAAGTGGACCTGGAACCGCGCAAAATAACGGTTCATCATCTGGAGGTTTTGGAATGGGCCCCGCCGGAAATCGTGATCGATGTGCA
>JAJYOH010000079.1 GCA_021796315.1 Chloroflexota bacterium | reverse complement strand
CTGCGCGGCGCGCCATGTTATTGCTGTGGCCTCTTATTACGCTCTCGGCCGCCTGCCTCATCTATTTGCTTGTCACCAATCACTTTGAAGTTTCGTTTGTCTACGAAGTGACCAGCCGCAGTATGCCCACTTATCTTAAGATCACTGCCTGGTGGGGCGGACAAGCCGGTTCGCTCGTTTTCTGGTCATGGTTGATGTCGGCCTTCGCTTCGCTGGTCACCCTCCGCAAATGGGACCGCGACCGCGAGTTCCTGCCGTGGGTGATCGTGGTCACTTCCATTACGACGGCCTTTTTCATTGGCTTGGCGGTCTTCTACGAAAACCCATTTGCCTTCATGTGGTTTGATAAGACCGGACAGGTTGTCAAAGCCATGTTCCAACCGTTTGGGACAACTCCTGTCCCCCTGCCGGCCGATGGGAACGGCCTCAATCCATTGCTCCGCCATCCCGGCATGATCATCCACCCGCCGATGTTGTACCTCGGCTTCGTATCGTTTGTAATTCCCTACGCATTCGCGCTGGCCGCCTTGATCACCGGGCGCACCGATGATCGTTGGATCCGCATTACCCGCCGCTGGACGTTAGTGGCATGGTTGTTCCTGTCTGCCGGTCTCGTACTCGGCAGCCGCTGGGCCTATGATGTGCTCGGCTGGGGCGGTTTCTGGGGCTGGGACCCGGTTGAGATCGCGGCCCTCATGCCATGGTTGACTGGCACCGCTTTCCTGCATTCAGTCATGATCCAGGAAAAGCGTGGAATGCTCAAGCATTGGAACATGATCCTGATCATCCTGACCTATGCGTTGGTCATCTTTGGAACGTTCCTGACCCGTTCCGGCGTGCTCTCCTCGGTCCATGCCTTCGCTCAAAGCGCGATCGGCCCGGCCTTCTTCGCATTCATCGGTGTAACTTTCATTACATCCATTGCTCTTGTGATCTATCGCTGGCCTGAACTGCGCGGCGAGACCGAGATGAAGTCCGTGCTTTCGCGCGAGGCTTTATTCCTGCTAAACAACTTGCTCTTCATGAGCGTGTTGGTTGTCTGTTTCTGGGGCGTGATCTTCCCGCTTATCTCTGAACTTGTCACCGGACAAAAGATCACGGTTGGTCCGCCGTTCTATCTGAGAGCCACCGGGCCGCTCTTTGCAGGATTGATGCTCCTGATGGGCATTGCCCCACTCTCTGCCTGGGGGCGTTCGACCCTCACGACTCTTGGCCGTGCAGTTTGGAAATCCGCGGCGGCTGCGCTTGTCATTACCGTGGTTCTGTTCTTCACATATACAAAGAACGCCATTGCGTTGACCGCCTTCTTCCTGATCGCCTTCGTCTTACTGGTAACTTTGGTTGAGTTCTGGCGTGCTACAGTTGCGCGCATGAAGACGCAAAACGAAAACTTCATCCTCGCTCTGTGGACTCTGGTGGGACGCGACCGCCGGCGCTATGGCGGCTATGTTATTCATGTCAGCATGATGTTGATGGCAATCGGCATTCTCGGCATCAATGTTTTCCAGATCGATACCCAGCAAAGCCTGTCACAGGGACAGTCCATAAAACTCGGCGATTACACCCTGACCTTCAATGATCTAAAGCAATTCCCCAACATGGTGAACGGACAAGAGGAGCGATACGTCAACCGCGCCGAAATCAGTCTCTCCGAAAATGGCAAGTTCCTGACGGTCTTGTATCCGCGCTATGATGTTTACCCGGATGGACAACCCATGACCATTCCTGGTTTATACAGCACACTCAAAGGCGATGTTTATGTGATCCTGGTAAATTGGGAAAGTTCATCGGCCAGTCTGGCGCCATTCAAGGTTTTCATTAACCCGTTGATCAACTGGCTGTGGATCGGCAGCATCCTGTTCATCTTCGGCATCCTGATTGCCGCCTGGCCGGAACGCGAAGCCGAACTGGTGACTGTTCGCTCACGACGAGCGCATCAAACCAGTGCAGCGGATTAGCAAAGTAATTCGTAACGAGTGATACGTAAGAAGGAACATCATAATGAAAACAAATAAAACTTTACGCATTACGCCCTACGTTTTACTTGCGTTTGTATTTGGGCTTTTACTGGCAAGCCAGTTATACCAACACGTCTCGGCACAAAACCCAACGCCGACCGACGATGAAGTCAATCGCATTGCGCACCAGTTATATTGTCCGGTGTGCGAGAACACGCCGCTGGATGTGTGTCCCACTGAGGCTTGCCGTCAGTGGCGCGACCTGATCCGACAACAGCTCTCGCAGGGCTGGACGGAAGACCAGATCAAACAATATTTCATTGCCCAGTATGGCGTACGCGTGGTGGGCGAACCGCCTGCCACTGGATTGAACTGGCTGGTATATGTTCTGCCTCCCCTCATTATTTTGGCAGGAGCCTTCGTGCTCTTCCGCGCTTTCCGGGCGTGGACAAAATCGTCGAAAGCCGCGGCCGCGGCCGGGGCCGAGGTCGAAGCGCCGAAGGATGAATACGTGGCGCGATTGGAAGAAGAATTAAAGAAAAGAAAATAATCAATGCTAAAGCCGCCGTCCTCGGCGGCTTACCCTGTGCCGGAGACGGCTCAGATAGCTGGCATCAGGAGAATGTTATGAATGAAATCAAAGAAACGGCCCCGCGCCGCGGCGTCCCGATCTGGGCACAGATCATCGTTTGGACTCTGTTGGTCGCACTGCTCGTGCTCGTTGCAGTTGGACTCAATCGCGCTCAACAGGGACAGGTGCAAAAAGGCGATAAGATCAACGACTTGACCTTGACGCTTTTCAGCGGCTATGAATTTAATGGCGCCAATCAGGTAAAGCTTTCAGACTTGAGCGGCAAAGTGGTGGTAGTCAACTTTTGGGCCTCGTGGTGCAAACCATGCGAACAGGAAGCCGCCGATCTCGAAAAAGCCTGGGAACTTTATAAAGGCGATGGCAAAGTTGTCTTCATCGGTGTGGACTATGTGGACACCGAACCTGAAGCGCGCGCTTATCTCAAAAAATTCGGCATCACCTTCTCCAATGGTCCCGATCTCGGCACAAAGATATCGCAGATGTTCCGCATCAAAGGCGTGCCGGAGACCTACTTCATTGATCAGAAGGGCGTACTGCAATTTGTTCAGATCGGCCCATTCACATCGGTGGCCGACATTCAATCCATCATTGACCCATTGCTGAAATAGGAGCGGACATGGATATCGGTGCAATACTTATACTTCTCGCCCTGCTTATTGGCGTCGGCTTATATCTGGCCGCGCCGTTGATGAACAAACGCGTCCGCCGCGTTACACAAGAGTCGCAGGAAGGCTCTACGTTAATGGCCGAACGTGACCGCGTGATCAACGCGCTTCAGGAATTAGATTTCGACTTCAAGCTTGGAAAGATCCCCGATGAAGACTATCCGGCTCAACGCGCGGAACTTCTGCAAAAAGGCGCGGATGTTTTAAAGAAGCTCGATGCTTTGAAAGCCGCCTCTTCATCCGGACACGATGCCGAGGCCCGTCTCGAAAAAGCGGTTGCCGCCCGCCGCGCCGACTCAGCCGTCGAGGCTGCCAACCCCGAACCGATCAGCGACGACGAGATCGAATCAATGCTGGCTGCGCGTCGCAAAGCGCGTGGCGAAAAATCATCCGGGTTCTGCCCGCGTTGCGGCAAACCGGTTCTGGTCAGCGATACGTTCTGTCCCAACTGTGGGAAGGCCATCAACTAACGTGATACGTAATCCGTAAACCGTATGCGTAGTTCGTTTTACGCAGCACGAATTACGCAACAGGAAACCTCATGAAACTTCGTTACGCAATTCTTTTCATCTTCATGGCCGTCTTGTCGAGCGCCTGTACCCTCGCATCTGATATTACCCCGCCGCCCGATTACATTCCTCCCACGCCCATGCCAACACTGGGCGCATTATTCCCCGCCAGTGCGCCCATTGTACAAAACGGCGCCACTATTTTTGCAACAGAATGTGCCCCCTGCCACGGTAATCAGGGTTTGGGCGACGGCCCGCAGAGTCAACAACTGCCTGTCCCCGTACCAGCTATCGGCATGGCTGAAAAAGGCCAACTGGCTTCGCCCGCAGAATGGTTCACAGTTGTCACACGCGGCAACATGGATCGCTTCATGCCTCCCTTCGCGGATAAGTTGAGCGACCAGGAACGCTGGGATGTTGTCTCCTACGTAATGACTTTACACACAACGCCCGATCAGATCGCACAGGGCAAATCGCTCTTCGATGCCAATTGTCCGAACTGCGCTGCTAAATTCACGAACCAGGAAAAAATGTCTGCGCTTTCCGAGGCCGATCTAATTGGCATCATGCGCAAAGGCAGCGGCGATATTCCTGCCTTTGGAAGCAATTTCTCCGATGCCGACGCGTCTGCCGTGGCTGCTTATCTGCGGACTTTAACCTTTGCCGCGCCCACGCCTCCGACTGCCACGCCGACAACGGCTCCCATTTCAACGGAAACGCCCACCACTGACAGCGGGACTCCGTCAACGCCGGGAACTCCGGCGACGCCCGCAGTTTCAGAAACGGGAACCACTCAATCGTCCGCGACTGAAGCGGCGACACAGGCAACAACTGGCACACCGGGCACGCCTGCTGCCAGCGTTGGAAATATCAGCGGCACCGTCCAGATGGCAAGCGGCGCAAGCCTGCCCGCCAACATGGTGGTCACCCTGCGCGGCTTTGACCACGCTCAAGATCCGACAACCCAAACGACATCCCCACAGGAAGTTTTGACAAAGACCGGAACTGTTGCGGCCGATGGCGCATTTGTGTTCGAGAACGTGGAACTGCCGGTCAACCGCATCTATGTTGCCGAGGTCAGCTACTCGGGCGTTCAATTCCAGTCCAATTTTACGGCCGTCAAAGCCGGCGACACAAAACTCAGCCTGCCTGCCGTAAAATTATATGAAGCTTCTTCAGACACCAATCTGTTGACTGTTGAGCAGGTCCATCTTTACAGCGACTTCGCTACACAAGGCACAGCCCAGTTCATTGAGATTTATTCCTTCTCGAACAACAGCGACAAGGCTGTGATCATCTCAACCGATGGATCGAGCATCCCGTTCATCAAACTGCCGGATGGCGCACAAGGCACCGGTTATGAAGCTGGACAAAACAGCGCTCCATTTGTCTCCGCAGATAATGGCGTGGCGGTTGTGCCAAGCGACACACCCTATTCGATCATTGGTTTCTTCACATTGCCGTATGATAAACAAGTCGTAGTTAATCAACCCTTTGCCATTAACGCGGCCTCAGTCCTTTTGCTGATCCCCGAAGGCATGAAAGTGGATAGCAAGCAATTGACCGATGCTGGCGTACAGAATATCCAGAATAATAATTATCAGGAGTATTCTGTCAAAAACTTTAAAGCCGGCGACACCCTGACCTTTACTGTCAGCGGTTCGCCTAAAGCAACAAGTTCTACAACGGCCACATCCAACACGCAACAAGGCCTGCTGGTCGGCGCGGGCGCGCTGGGACTGGCTTTGATCGTGGCTGGTGCCTGGCTTTATCTGCGTGACCGCAGACGCGGCGAAGAAGACGACGATGAAGATGAGTTCGAATCAGCAGACGAAGTGATGGATGCCATGCTGGCGCTCGATGATCTGCACCGCGCCGGAAAGATCTCGGACGAGGCTTATCAAAAGCGCCGCGATGAATTGAAAGAGATTCTCAAAGAGATGGCGTAGGTAATTACGTAATACGTATTACGTAATAAAACACCACCATGATCACCGTCAAAAAACTCGTCAAACGTTTTGGCATGAAGACCGTCCTGCGCGGCGTGGACTTTGAAGTCCAGCCCGGTGAGTTCGTCGCGCTGCTCGGTCCCAACGGCGCAGGCAAGACCACCTTCCTGCGCATCCTGGCTTCGCTCTCGCGTCCATCGCTCGGCGAAGTTCACGTTGCAAATTACCGCCTGCCGAATCAAGCCGCGGCTGTGCGCGCCCGTTTGGGTGTGGTCTCGCATTTGCCTTTGCTCTACGGCGATCTGACCGCCGAGGAAAATCTGCAGTTTTACGCGCGCATGTATAACGTTGCAAATCACGAAGCGCGGATCACTGAAGTCCTTCAGTTGGTGGGACTTGAAAATCGAAGACGCGATCTTGTCCGTACATTTTCGCGTGGCATGCAGCAACGTCTCGCCATTGGCCGCGCCGTGATCCACGACCCGGAAGTGATGCTCTTCGACGAGCCTTATACCGGTCTCGATCAGGATGCTTCGTCCATGCTGGATGAAGTGCTGCGCTCGGTCGCCGCAAAAGGACGCACAGTCGTAATGACATCGCATGATCTGGCGCGTGCCGAGGATCTTGCCACACGTTTCGATATTCTCTCGCGCGGCGTGATCGCCGCATCCATCACTCACAAGCAATTGGGCAAACGCAACCTGCTGGATTTTTATAAACAGGCATTGGTGAACTGACCATGGACGATAAACTGTTGAGCATTGATCATTCATCGTCCGCCGTCCATCGTCCACCGTCAGCGAGTTTTGCTCGCGCCATTGCCGCCGTGGTCTGGAAAGACCTGGCCGCCGAGTTCCGCTCGCGCGAACTATTTTCGGCGATGCTGGTCTTTTCCCTGCTCGTCATTTTGATCTTCAACTTTGCCCTCGAGCTGGACATCAAGACGCGTCAATCCGTGACTGCGGGCGTACTGTGGGTGACGTTTGCCTTTGCCGGCACCCTCGGCCTCAACCGTTCCATGGCCGTTGAAAAAGATCGCGGCTGTCTCGATGGGCTTCTGCTCGCGCCCGTTGACCGCGCTGCCATCTACTTTGGCAAAGCCATCAGCAACCTGGTCTTTATGTTGATCGTGGAAGCCATCGTTCTGCCGGTTTACTCATTTTTATATGCTACCAATCTTTTCCAACCCGGACTTTTACTGGTGATCCTGCTCGGCTCGATTGGCTACGTTTCCGTTGGAACCTTGCTGGCCAGCATGGCCGTCCAAACCCGCACGCGCGATGTGCTCCTCCCAATTTTGCTGTTCCCGGTTGTCATCCCAGTCTTGATCTCCGCAGTCAAAGCCAGCGGCGGATTCCTAACCGGTGCGGACTTTGCAACCGAGATCATGCCGTGGATTAATCTGCTTTTGGTGTATGATCTAATTTTTACCGCCATTGCGTTCATGACGTTTGATTATGTTGTAGAAGAATAACCAATTTATTAATTTCCCAAAGGAGTCTTTATGCAACCCAAACCAATCACTCTGAAAATTCTAGATATTGCATCCATCATCCTTCTGGCCGTCGCCACTTATCTGGCTCTTTTCTACGCGCCCACAGAAGCCGTGATGGGACAAGTCCAGCGTGTCTTCTACTTCCATATCGGCACAGCCTGGGTAGGCTTGCTGGGATTTGTTCTGGCCGCGGTGGTAGGCGTCATCTACCTCGTAACGCATGATCAGAAATGGGACATCATCGAAATCGCCGCGGTTGAGATCAGTCTGGTGTTCTTTTTGATCACCATCATACTTGGCTCGATCTGGGCGCGTCCAGTTTGGAACACCTGGTGGACCTGGGACCCGCGTCTGACCACCGCCGCCATCACCGAATTGATCTACATTGCCTACTTCATGCTGCGCGCAGGCATCGAAGACCCTGATCGCCGCGCCCGCTTCGGCGCAGTGTATACCATCCTGGGCGGTGTCAGCGCGCCGATCACATTCATGGTCATCCGCCTGGTTCGCAGCATTCACCCGGTGATCATCGCTGGCGGCGATCCTAGCGCGCAGGGCACCTTCGCCATGACACCGCGCATGGAAGTTGCCTTCTTCTTTGGGCTGTTCACCTTCACCGTTATCTTCATCGATCTGTTCTGGAATCGCATCCGCCTCGGCAACCTGGCCGCCAAAGTCGAACAGCTCAAATTGAATGTCACGAACTAGGAGCACAGCATGTTCTTTCAAGATGCCACCCCCGATACTTCCAGCTACATGATCCTCGGCTATATCGTTTTTTTCATCGTCATGGCGATCTATCTCATCAGCTTCTACGTCCGCTCGCGCAATCTCAAGCAGGACCTGTCCATCCTTGAAAGCATGAAACCGGAAAGCAGAGAGTCAGCAGGCAAAGTGATGCAGAGTAAAGCGACGGTAAGCAAAGTGACAGCGGCTAAAAAGACAGCTAGCAAAGCAATAGCAAAAAAGCCAGCCAAAGCCAAAACGGTCAAAACCAAAACTGCACCTGCAAAAATGAAGAAAAAGAAATAGTTGCATATAAAAAAGAGTCCGCTATAATGAAAGCGGACTCTTTTTTATGACCGCACGCCATATGACCTTTCGGCCCGGGCTATTTGTTATCTTGCTGACCTTGATCGCTCTGGCGCTTCTCCCCGCGATCTCCAGCCGGGCCGCCGAGGCCGCGGTTCCACCCGGCCCCGACCGCGTCACCACCATCACCGTGGATTACACGGCCTACGAATGGTGGATGGCTGCCTGGGGGAAGAATACAGTCGCTTGCTCAATCATTGTCGATCACGAGGGCCAGCCGACATTGGGGGAAGTCTACCGCGATTGCGACTCATCCGTCTACGACACATGGAAAGCTCAAAAGCCCTGCATTGGCAATGACTGTACGGGTTATTACGTTTATTTAGTTCAGACACATCAATCACAAAAAGAGCTGACGGTTAAACTGCCGCCGCCCACAGTGATGTTATCGCTCGAAAATTGCGCGCCCGTTTCCAGGTCCAGCACGAATATATGCGAAACGACACCAACCCTCGTGCTGACAGGCCAGGAACCGCTTCCCAACGAACACATCCTGCGCATCGAGGGGACAATGGATGGTACATCTTTCTCATGTGATCCCACATGCAAATTGCGCCTCGCCCCCACCGATGATAATAAAGGCGTCAAGTTACAATTCTGGGCATGGTCGAGTTACGGCGATAGCAGCCAAGTCTTCAACGGACAAGTGCGCGTTGCACTTTCAGATGCGGGCAATCCCGATCAATCCTCGTGGTATGTGGACGTGCTTTCGAGTCAATGGCAGGGCGTGCATGTTGCATCCTGTTCTGAAACCTGGGGATCGTTCCCACCTGTCGGCGGACCGCCTAATTGGTTGATCACGCCAAAGGATGCAACTGATTTAAGCAGTGAAATTCCTTACAACTATCTATCCGCGAACCTGATCCTGCAAGGCGCAGTGGATGCCAGTGGCTGTCCCGATGGCGGTCTCCTGCCTAACGGCGGTGCCAACGCTTGCGGAATCGAAGCGGCGCGCGGCGCAGTGGGCGATTGGCAAAACCAATTCGATTCATTGATTCTGAACACCTCACAAAACACCGGCGTCCCTGCCCAATTGCTCAAGAACCTGTTCGCGCGCGAAAGCCAGCTCTGGCCGGGCATCTTCAAAGCCGGCACAGACGCGGGACTCGGCCAGCTCACCGAGAACGGCGCAGACACAGCCTTGTTATGGAATCCGTCTTTTTACGGCCAATACTGTCCGCTCGTGCTTTCGTCGGAAACATGCAGTCAAGGTTATGTGCACCTCAAGGCCGCCGATCAATTGATGTTGCGACAGGCATTGGTCGGCAGTGTAAACGCCACCTGCGACAATTGTCCGCTTGGCATTGACCTGAGTCAGGCCAACTTCAGCGTGGCTGTCTTCGCCCATACCCTGCTCGCCAGTTGTGAACAGACCAGGCAGGTGATCCAAAATAACATAGGGCAGTTGCCTGGCGATGTAGCCTCGTACGAAGATTTGTGGAAGTTCACGTTGGTAAACTACAACGCAGGCGCAGGCTGTCTCGGTTTGGCCGTCAACGAAACCTGGACTGCAGAACACAAGCTCACCTGGGACGGGCTTGCATCGCATCTTACCGCTGTGTGTACGCCCGCCGTAAAATATGTAAATGACATCAGCCAATAAAGGACTTTACAATGAAAAAGATTTTTGGGATTATGACCTTGACGTTCATTGACGTTCATTATTGGACTTTTGGCCGGGGGCAGCGGCTTCAAAGCGCAAAACTTGCGTGCCGCCAGCAAAAACATATACGATAAAAGTCACTGTCGAAAAGTGAGCCTAAAAGCGGAGGTGATGACCTCCGCTTTTTTATTCTGTGCTAAACTAGCGCAAGCCCCACTACCCCCACCCAGCCTCCCCCATTTTCTGCGAAAATGGGGGAGGTGACCGAAGGTCGGAGGGGGTGGGCATTGGAGGCACACATGCTGACTCTCACTGAAAAGATCCTCTTTGCAATTGCAGTTCTTGTCTCGCTTTATTTCACCTGGCGCGGCGTTGAACGCATCATCAAAAATATTTCCAGCGGACAGGGCAAGCCCGATTGGAAAGCCGCATTCAAACGCATTCCCGAGGTTGTTGCTGAAGTTCTGCCGCTGCGACCTGTTTTTAAATTTCGCTTTTGGCCCAGCCTGCTCCACGCCCTGATCGGCTGGGGCTTTCTTGTTTTTCTATTGGTCAATCTTTCGGATGTGATCAACGCTTACACCGGTTTCAGCATCCTCAAGCAGACCGGATCATTCGGGGACGTTTACAGACTCTGCGCGGACATCGCCAACGTGCTCATTCTGATCGGCATGCTCGCCATGGTCATCCGCCGCTTCGCACTGCGACCTGCGACTCTATCTACGCGCGAGACGACTTTGCTTGACCCGAAAGCTCGCGCCGGAATCTCACGCGATTCAGCCATCGTGGCAGGATTTATCATCATCCACAATGCGTCTCGATATTTTGGGGAATCTTTCAGCGTGGCATTAAGCGGGTCCGCTGACAGATGGCAGCCAGCCATTTCAGCGGTGGCCGGTTTATGGTCCGGCGTGAACGCAAATACACTTGTCATCGGTGAACACGCCATGTTCTGGTTGTCGCTCGGCGCGGTGGTCGCGTTCCTGCCATATTTCCCGTATTCAAAACATATCCATCTTTTCTTTGCGCCGTTGAACATTTGGATGAAGCCGCAGAGACGGTCGATCGGCGAATTGAAATATATCAATCTCGACGATACTTCGATTGAACAGTTTGGCGCGGCGACTGTGAAGGATTTGGGCTGGGAACAAGTGATGGACAGCTACGCCTGCATCATGTGTTTCCGCTGCCAGGAAGTCTGCCCAGCCTATAACACCGGAAAAGTTTTGTCGCCTGCCGCGTTGGAGATCAATAAGCGTTACAACTTCAATCATGGCGGCGGCACGGACGTCCCGATGCTGAATTTAATTTCGGAAGAAGCCGTGTGGGCCTGCACATCCTGCGGCGCATGTGTGGATATTTGTCCGGTCGGCAATG
Source organism: Chloroflexota bacterium (assembly GCA_021796315.1). The sequence continues at coordinate 3,771 of JAJYOH010000079.1, read as the reverse complement.
AACCGATGCGCGACATTTTGGAAATCCGCCGCAATCTTTCGATGATGGAAAGCAAATTCCCGAAGCAGTTGGAGACGGCCTTCAAAGGCATGGAACGCAATGCCAACCCGTGGAATGTTTCGCAAGCTGACAGAATGAAATGGGCCGACGGCATGAACGTGCCAACGATTGAAAAGAATCCCGAACCGGAAATTTTGTGGTGGGTCGGCTGTGCGGCCGCGACGGATGCACGCGCGCAAAAAACGGCGCAAGCCTTTGCAAAAATCCTGAACGCGGCGGGAGTCAATTACGCCGTGCTCGGACAGAATGAGCAATGCACGGGAGATTCCGCGCGGCGCGCCGGACGCGAAGATATTTTCTTCGGGCTGGCTTCTGCCAATGTCGAGATTTTGAACGGGGTCAAACCAAAAAGAATCGTGACGACCTGTCCGCATTGTTTGCACACCATCAAGAATGAATATCCGGCCTTCGGCGGAAATTATACGGTCATCCATCACACGCAGTTGATCAATGAGTTGGTCGGCGCGGGAAAGATTCAGTTATCAGTAAGCAGTGATCAGCTATCAGTCACGTTCCATGATCCATGTTATTTGGGACGCCACAATCAAATCTTTGATGCGCCGCGCGATGATCTAAGATCCGCAGGTTTGGAAATTGTCGAGATGCCGCGTAATTCAGCCAAGTCTTTCTGCTGCGGCGCGGGCGGCGCACAAATGTGGAAGGAAGAAGAGAACGGCGCGGCCCGCCTCAATTCGACTCGTTTCGCCGAAGCAAAATCCACCGGCGCGGAAACGGTGGCAGTCGGCTGTCCGTTCTGTCTGACGATGATGAATGACGCCTCCAAAGAAGACGGCGGCACGCTTCAGGTCAAGGATGTGGCGGAGTTGGTGGCAGAGAGGCTGAAGTAACCGGTTTTCAGTAAACGGTAATCGGTGAGGCGGACGGATGCGTCCGCCTTTATAATTGATTCGTGCCATCGAGATTCGATCCGCAAATTCCCTTCGACGGTGCTCACCTGTGCCTGCGGCACTGGCGCAGGCAGGGCAAGCATCATCGTCATTCAATCCGCCTGAAAGGATTCGATTATTCACGGGCCGGCGCATATTTTGTAACAGTTGTGACCCGTCAGCGTGAATGTTTGTTCGGGGAGATTGTGGATGGGAATATGAGATTGAATGAAGCAGGGAGAATCGTTCAATGGGAATGGCTAAACCTGTCACAAAGATTCGATTATGTCGAATTGGGCGCGTTCGTAATTATGCCCAATCATTTTCATGGACTGGTTATATTCCATGAAACCGCAGGGGCGGCCCGCCAGGGTAAAACCAACGCGTCATCAAACAAGACACCCTCGTATAACAAAGCGACTGATGGCGTTCGGGACATCCTATATCCACCATTCACACGCTTGACATTTATAGATGAGTGATGAGTCTAATGGGAAGGGGGCGAAGATGCCGAGTATAATTCCATGAAAAAAAGTTGAGGAATTAACTAATGTTAGAAACTCAAGAACTTATGACAATCTCAGAAGCGAGCAAGTGGGCTACCGAGTATTTGAAAAAAAACGTCACGCCCTCAAATATTTCTTATCTCATTCAATATGGTCGCGTCAAAAAACACAATAATGATGGTGTGGCCAAAATTTCAAAGAAGGAACTTGTTGATTATTACAACTCGTTTTTTGGCAAGCGAGAAGTCAACTGGAAAGCAGAGTTGGGCCAAGATGTAAATTGGGCTTTGTCTTTCGATTATCTCAAAGAAGCCGATACGACAAAACATGTACACCGACTCCATCCATACAAAGGCAAATTTATTCCTCAATTGGTTGAATATTTCATTGATAGTCATACCGATGAATTCAAAAAAGAAGTTTACTTCAAGGCTGGAGACGTCTTGCTTGATCCATTCTGTGGCAGTGGCACAACTTTAGTTCAAGCCAACGAACTTGGTATGCACGCTGTAGGAATTGACGTTTCTGCGTTTAATGCTTTGATTAGTAATATCAAAATAGAAAAACACAACTTGATTGATGTTCAAAAAGAAATTCTTCGAATCACAAAATCCCTAAAAACCTTTCTCAACTCACTAAATGTTCCCGAGTTTGAGCAAAAATTGCTTGAAGCCCTTTATAGATTTAATAACTCTTACTTTCCTTCTCCTGAATTTAAGTACAAGGTGCAACGCAAATTAATAAATGAAGATAAGTATGGCAAAGAAAAAGAAAAAGAATTTTTATCCGAATATCGTGAGTTGGTCAAAACATATAATATCCGCTTGATGCAGGAAGATCATAAGACTTTTCTTGGTAAGTGGTATTTATATCCAATTCGCCAAGAAATAGATTTTGTCATTGGGCTGGTTAATCAAATTAAAGACCCTGCGACTAAAAGGGTAGTTCAAGTTGTTCTAAGCCGTACTATTCGCTCTTGTCGGGCAACTACTCACGCAGATTTAGGAACGCTGGTCGAACCAGTATCATCTGCTTATTATTGCTCAAAACACGGCAAGGTATGTAAGCCGTTGTTTTCAATTCTGAGTTGGTGGGAACGATATAGCAAAGATACTATTGAAAGATTACTAAAGTTCGATAAACTAAGGACAGGGACCAACCAATACTGTATTATTGGAGATTCAAGAAATGTTGACATTATCAAGGTGTTAGAAACCGAACAACCAGAATTTGCAAAAACCGTAAAAACCAAGAAAATAAAAGGGGTTTTTTCGAGTCCGCCGTATGTTGGTCTTATTGACTACCACGAACAACATGCTTACGCTTATGAGTTATTTGGTTTTCACAGACAAGATGATCTAGAGATTGGAGCAATGTATAAAGGGCAAGGAAAAGAAGCCAGAGATTCTTACGTTCAGGGTATTTCCGATGTCCTAATTAACAGTAAAAAATTCCTGGCAGATGATTACAGCGTATTTTTAGTAGCTAATGATAAATATAATGTTTATCCTATCATTGCAGAGCGTTCTGGAATGAAGATAGTTAATCAATTCAAAAGGCCAGTTCTCAACCGAACAGAACGAGACAAGGCTGCCTACTCGGAAACAATCTTCCATTTGAAAAACAGATAAGGGAAACCATCATGCCGCTATCACCTGCAAACATCAAGTCAATAGAAACCACAATTAGGGATAGTTTGAGGAAGAAATTTCAAAACTATAAACCCGAATCAAAAAACATGCCTTTTCATTTCAGGCTATTGGGGAAAGACCGTATGGCTTTGTATTCATTTATCCATTCCCTCAATACAAGTTTTGGCACATCAATATTTGAACCTGTTGCTGTGACGCTTGCTAAAACTCGCTTTGCACATGCAGAATCTCAACACACACCTGGAAATCAAATAAGTGAAGGTGCTCAGAAAGTTATTCAAAATATCATTAATGATTTAAGCACGGCTTCAAAAAACGCTAATAAAGCAGAAGAAATAGAACGAATAAGAACCGTCTGCCAAAAAGGGACAATGAATACTCTTGAAACCGTAAACGTTGACCTGTTCATTCAAGATTCTAACGGGGCAATGTATCTTTTTGACATAAAAACTGTAAAACCGAATTTGAGTGGTTTTAAAGACCACAAGAGAACACTGTTAGAGTGGTGTGCAATTAAATTGGCGCAAAATCCAAATGCGGAAATTAATTCTTTTATCGCAATTCCTTACAACCCTTATGAGCCAGAGCCATATCAGAGGTGGACTCTAAAAGGAATGTTGGACCTGCCAAACGGATTAAAAGTTGCTGAAGAGTTTTGGCACATCA
>JAJYOH010000577.1 GCA_021796315.1 Chloroflexota bacterium | reverse complement strand
AAACGGAGATTGCTTCATCGGGAAGAACACCCTCCTCGCAACGACATACACGAATCGGGGGTTGCTTACTTCGATTTCCTCCCCGTGCCCAATGGTATCGCAGGTTATACCTGGGATTTTCCGACGCGGGTCAACGGCCAGCCCATGCGCTGTTGGGGCATCTACGATACCAACATATTAGCCTATCAAGAGCGTCCCGCGCTCAAACAGCCATTGGCTGAAGAGATGCTGCGTCACGGCTTCGATTTGAGTCTATACGAGATCAAAGGCCATCCGATCCGCTGGTTCAGCCCGTTCGATCAATTCTCTGTCGCCCGTGTTCTGCTTGTCGGGGACGCGGCCGGCGCGGACGGCCTTTTCGGCGAAGGCATCAGCATCGCATTGGGATACGGGTTGGTGGCTGCGAATACAATCCGTGCTGCAGTCGCCAGAAACGATTTTTCGTTCCGCGATTACCGGCGGCGAATCTTGTTAAGCCCGCTCGGACAGGCGCTGACCGTCCGTACGGCGATCACTCTTATTCTTTATCATTTACGCTGGGCGTGGTTCCAGAAATTCTTCTGGCGCGTTTTCAAACCTGTCGTGGCGCTGGCCGCAGGGCTCTTCGTGCTTAACTGGGGGAAACGGATGCGATGATTACGTTTTGATCCGTTTCAAGAATCCCGGTGTGTTCAATTCACGCTCAAGCAGATAAGTGAAATAGCCCTGCATGAGACTCTCCGCTTCCTCCTGGACCTCGAGGCTGGGCCGCGCGCGGGACGCCTCCGCGTAGCTGGAGCGTTGAAAGTGCCGCAGATATTTCAACGCATCGACGCTGATACCCGCCAAACCAGGCAATCCCAACCCGCAACTTGGACAGATAACTCCGCCCGCGCCGAACGAAAAATATTGATCTTCGGCCGCGATCTGGCGTCCGCAGTTGGCGCACCCGAACAATTGCGGGCGGAATCCCAAACCGTCCAGCAGGCGCATTTCATAATAGCGGATAACCAGCCAGGCGTCCGCTTTTGAAGCGAGGCGGGACAGAGTCTCGGTCAGCAGACGGAAGAGAGTCAGATTCTCGCTTTCGTCCTCATAAGTCAAACGATCCAAAAGTTCCATCACATAGGAAGCCTGGCCGGTCAGGATCAAATTTTCGTGCACGGGCAGGTATCCGTCCACGGTGTCAGCCTGTGTGACGATTAGCATATCGCGCCCGCGCGCAAGCTGCAATCGGACGTGTGTGAATGGCTCGATGTGTCCCGCTTTGCGCGAGGCGATCTTGCGCGCCCCTTTGGCGATGGCGCGCGTCTTGCCAAGCTGACGCGTGTAGAGAGTCAACAGGCGGTCGGCTTCGCCGTAATCGCTGTGACGCAGAACAACAGCATCGACGCGGAAGGATCGCTCGGGACGCGGCATACCAAATTATTTCTTTTCCAAATGTTGTGGCTGGAAGGCTTCAGGAAGTAATTCGCCGACGGTCGTTTCTTTTATCAGTTCGCCCTTTCCGTTTGCGATCAAGACAATCGTATCCAGCCCGAACTCGGCCAGCACCTGACGGCACGAGCCGCATGGCGAACCGCCGTTATCGGTGACGACCGAGATAACTTCAAATTCAAGTTCGCCATCCGAGACGGCTTTGAAAATCGCGATGCGCTCGGCGCACATCGTGGTCGGATATGCGGCATTTTCAACATTGACGCCGGTGTAGACTTTTCCGGTCTTGGTCCGCAAAGCCGAACCCACGCGATAGTTCGAGTACGGCACATAGGCTTGACGCCGCGCTTCGTTGGCAAGGTCGATCAAGAGTTTTTTTTCTTTGTTAGTGAGTTGTGTCATTGAAAACCCTTTCGCAGCAGAGATATAAAAGCACCGAGAAAAGCGAACCACGAAGAGCGCAAAGCACGCGAAGCTTCTTGTTTTTTTCTTGGTGTTCCTGGCGTACTTCGCGGTTAATGCTTTTTAGGCTTGCGTTCCAACTTCTTGATCGGCCGCGCGGGCATCCCAACCACAAGCGTATTTTGCGCGACATTTTTTGTCACGACCGCGCCCGCGCCCGTGCGCGCGCCATCACCGATCTTCAACGGCGCCACCAGCATCGTGTCCGAGCCAATGAAAACATCTTCACCGATTTCGGTTGGATGTTTTTTCTCACCATCATAATTACAGGTGATCGTCCCCGCGCCGATATTTGTATTCGCGCCGATCTGCGCGTTGCCAATGTATGAGAAATGTCCCATCTTGACGCCGTCCGCGAGATAGGAATCTTTGACTTCGCCAAAATTTCCCATGTGGACATGATTGCCAAGATGCGCGCCTTTTCGCAAGCGGGCAAACGGGCCCATGTCCACATCGTTTTCCAGCACTGCGCCTTCCATGACAGACATAAAAACTTTACAGCCGTTTCCAATTTGCATATCACGCAGGTGAGAGTTCGGACCAATGGTGCAACCTTCGCCGATTGTAGTCCGCCCTTGAATATACGTGTTCGGTAAAATCAGCGTATCCTTGCCAATCGTCACACCCGCTTCGATATAAGTCGAGACCGGATCGGTCATGCTCACGCCAGCCAGCATAAAATTCTCATTGATGCGTCGGCGCATGGCGACTTCCGCTTCCGCAAGATGAACGCGCGTGTTGATGCCAATTGTCTCGATCAAGTCATCGTGCAGGACCGCTTGCACCGGCAGGTTCGCTTTTACTGCCAGCTCAATCACATCCGTCAAATAATACTCGCCCTTGTGCGGATTCTTTTCGATGCGATGCAACGCATCCCACAACCAATCGGCTTTGAAACAATACGCGCCGACGTTCAGTTCCTTGATGGCGCGTTGTTCAGGCGTGGCAACATATTCCTCGACAATGGCATCCACCGTCCCGCTGGCGTTGCGCACGATCCGCCCGAAGCCGCGCGGATTTTCCGAGATGGTGGTCAGCAGAGTCAGAGGTCCGGGATTGTTGCGCTGGGTCTCGACCAGCCGCTGGAACGTCTCGCCGCGCAAAAGCGGCATGTCGGCGTATGTGACGATAACGTAATCCGCCCTGCCTTTGACAATTGACTCGGCTTGCATTGCGGCGTGTGCGGTTCCAAGCTGCGGCTCTTGCAGAACACAGTCAGCGGACTCCGCCAAAAAAGCTTTGACTTGTTCCGCGCCGTGTCCCACCACCACGACCGGTTTTTCAGTCGAGGCTTGTTTCAAAGCTTCCATCACGTGCCAGATCATCGGCTTGCCGCACAGCGGATGCAAGACTTTTGGCAGATCTGATTTCATGCGCGTGCCCTGACCGGCGGCCAGCAATACAGCGGTTATTTTCATACATGGCTCCTAAAACACTGATGTTACTTATACATTTACCGTAGGGGCGACCCGCCCAGCGAGCAAAAGATACATGATTAACCGTGAAGGGTCGCCCTTACTGCGTCGGATGAGCAAACTATTTATCAATGGAGAACAAAAAAGACGAACTCGCGCCGTACGCGAAGCCCGTCTTCAATTGATAGCCCGCGGAGCGGGAAAGGCTGGGGCGCCTGGATTCGAACCAAGATTCACAGATTCAAAGTCTGGTGTGCTGCCGTTGCACCACGCCCCAGAGCGACGCAAATTTTATCATAGTTTATT
>JAJYOH010000078.1 GCA_021796315.1 Chloroflexota bacterium | reverse complement strand
ATTCAACTGGGGGCAGGGTTTTGGATATCAGGAAGTGGATGGGCTGGTTGTGGATGGCGATCATCTTTATGTTTCGGGATGGACAACCGGCGAGAAAACCAGCGGAGATACAGCCATCTTAAAGCTGAACCGCGCCGATGGAAGCTTGGTCTGGGCAAAGACCTGGGGTACAGATAAATTCGATTCGGCCGACGGGCAAATGGTCGTGGACAAAGACGCGCTCTATATTTCGGGCCGCATCAACGGCACCAACATGTTGACAGGCGGGGAAGCAGTCATCGCCAAGTTCTCAAAAGACACGGGCGATTATCTGGATCACCGCACATGGGGTGGCCCGATCTTCAGCGACGGCCTCGGCATGACCAGCGATGGAACATTTCTTTATGTAACCGGCATGACCCTCGATAAAGGCAACGGCGGACAAATCTTTCTGCTCAAATACGATAAAAACCTGAATCTGGTTTGGCAACAATTATGGGGAGGCAAAAACGGAGAGTCGGCGCGCGTGGCTGAGGTGGATGCGAGTGGCAACATCCTGATTGCAGTCAACACCTCTAGTTATGGAGCAGGTAAAAGCGACATCGCTCTGCTGGAATTCAGCCCGGATGGGAAGTTGAACTGGAGTCAACTCTGGGGCGGCCCGCTGGTTGACTCAGTGCACGGCATGGCAATTGATGGGGGTTTTGTTTATCTGGTCGGCTCCACTGAAAACAACAGTCAGCGCTTGGACGATGCGTTATTGATCAAAGCCGACGCGCAAACCGGTCAACTTCCGCCGCCATGAAAAATTTTTTCTCATCCTGACTTTCATGACTCTTGCATGTGGACAAGGAGCGCCGCTTCTTCCCGGACTTCAAGCGGCCACGCCGGCCACAGTTCCCTCGCGCCTTGAGAGTATCCCGCCATGCGCGAAATGCTCAAGCCCGCCGGATGGGAAGGTCTGTTCCTTTTCGCCGCGGGACTGGCAATGGTTTTGCTTTCATCCCATCTTACAAATCACGAAAAGATCGCCGTATTGGAAGCCGAAACAAAAATCTTCTAATAAAAATAGTGACATTCGCGGGGTTGAAATTCAACATAAAAGTTTGTAGGATGGGAGCACGGAGGAACCATGCGCAAATTGAAAACGCTTCTCGCGAATTTCCTTGCCGGACTCAACGCCATTCTCTTCGTCATTACGGCGATCATCGCCCTGTTTTTGTTCAACCTCGAACGGCAGGCTTTCGATCCAGACACGTACAAAAAGGCTTTATTGAGTGAAAATATCTACGAACGGATGCCCGCCATTCTTGGCGAGATTCTGGCCTCGTCGGCGAACTTCAATCCCTGCAGTTCGAATCCGATCGCGTGCGGTGCGGAGGAACGTTCGCCTGAGGCCGTCGCCTGCTTTGAAAATGCGCTTGACCAGGATACTTACTTGACGCTCAGCCAAAACAAGCGCACCCCAACAAATGCAGAGTTACAGTCCGCCCAGTCTTGCATTGACCAATACAACCAGCCGCCAGATTCATCCGCCATTGGCGGCCCCCCCACCTACCTGGACAACCTGACCGCCAAAGATTGGGAAACGATTATCTCAGCCATCCTTCCACCAGACATTATAAAGACCATGACCGAGCAGTCTTTTAATCAGATCTTCGCTTACATAAACGGTGACGTTGCCTCGGCGCAACTTTCCATGATCGCCTTTAAAGCGCGCCTAGCCGGACCCGATGGCGTCAACGCCGTTCTGACATTGATGAATGCCCAACCGCCCTGCGCACAGGAACAACTCGATCAAATGATGGCAGGTTTCCCTCAGGATAAACAAAAATTTGAAATATGCAGTCCGCCCGCCGAGATAATCGAAGCGATACGCCCGCTGATAAAAATGCAGCTCATTGGCGCGTTGGCAGGCATTCCCGATCAAGTCACACTCATCAAACCGGAAGGGACCGGAACTGACGGCATGACTCCGCTGCAAGCCATCAAGCTCGCGCGTTCGATCATGCGTCTCTTCTTTCTAATCCCGTTGATATTTTTGCTGGGCATCCTGATCTTCGTCGTCCGCTCGCGTATCGCGTGGCTGAGATGGTGGGGCTGGCCGATGATGATCGCGGGAATTTTCGGTTCGGCCATTGGCTTCATCAGTTCACCTTTGATTAATTTCTACCTACCCAAATTCATCGCCGGACGAATGCCGTTCTTCATGCCTGCCGTCATCGTCAAAACCAGCGGCGATCTTGCTAGCGCAATCGCCTGTCAAATTATGAATCCCGTTGGCTGGGAAGGTCTGATCCTTTCGCTTATCGGCCTCGCCATGATTTTATACGCGGCAACCATTTTGAAAAAGGAAAAAACAATTATGGCTGAGCCAAACGCCTAAAACAATAGATAACGCTAAAAGCGTAACCTATTTACTTATGGGCAGGCGTTTTGGATTTGCTGATCGAGCGTCTCCACAAAGATGTGATACCCGGAGCCATCACATTTGGCGCGGAAATAGTAATAAGATGTATCGGCAGGGAAAGCCACCGCACGCAACGAGTTCAAACTTGGGTTGTCAATCGGCGTGGGCGGCAGGCCATTGTAAAGATAGGTATTGAACGGAGAATTAACTTTCAGATCATCCCGGCTCAATGGATTCGTCCACCACGTTTGCTGACCAGAGTTAAAACCGAGCGCGTATTGCACCGTCGGATCGGCATCCAGTTTCATTTTGATCTTGAGACGATTGAGATAGACGGATGCAATCGTTGGCGCTTCTTCATCATGCACCGCTTCGCGCTGGACAATGGAGGCGAGTATCACAGCCTGATAAATGGTCAGCCCCTGACGGCTAAAGCCCTCGCGCAGAGCACTCGTTAGATGCAAACTGAAATTGCGGACAAGTCCCGCGACGAAACGGTCAACCGTCACGTCGCGCGGGACGATGTAAGTATCGGGGTATAGAAAACCTTCCATCGAAGGCGCGTCCGCCAAAAAGTCGAAGCCGGGATGTGCAGCGGATGCAGTGGCGATAAACGCCTCGGGCGTAATGTACAGCCCGGAGGTCGGGAGTGAGGCGGCAATTTCCTCGATCCGCCAGCCGGGCAGAATCACAAAGGTCACGTCGGCGGGAGTCGCATCCTGCATTTTGCGCGCGATGTCCACAATCGACATGGCCGGACTGAGTTTGTAATCGCCCGCTTGAATGGATGTATCCAGGCCGGTGTAAACGAGATAATCACGGAACATAGATGCATCTTCGATCAGCCCCACCTCGACAAGACGATTCGCAACCAAACCAATTGATTCATTTTGCTGGACAGTAAACTTTTGCTCCGGCGCAGATGGATTGAGCGGATGAATCAAAAGCCCATCGTCCCATAAAAGTTTCGAGGAATATTGAAAGACCTGTATCGCATCTAACGACGCGGCCGCAGGCCCGTAAGTTCGTTCGGCCATCGAAGGCACGATAAACCAACTTGCAAGACAAGCGACAACGATGACAATAAAAACAAAAGGAAAATAGCGACGCATGTTCCGATTTATGATTCCCGATTTATGATTCATTCTGAAGAATGCAGGGCAAGCGAATCGCGATTGGCTTCGAGATAGGATTGCAGGATCATTTGCGCGGCCAACTCATCGAGATGACCGGCGCGCCTTTTGCGGGAGATGCCGAGTTCGATGCGGGCGCGGCGCGCATCCTGCGTGCTGAAAGATTCGTCCCACATCACAATGGGAATTTGCGTTTGCTCTTTGAGGGCATCGGCAAACCGTCCGGCGCGGCGACCTGCCAGGTTCGGATGGTCTTCTTCATCAAACGATTGACCGATAACAATAAGCTCGACATTATTTTCCACGGCGAGGTTGGCAACCTGCGCCGCGTCGATCAGGCGCGAAACATGCTCGATCACCTTCAACGGGCCGGCAATCGTACCGGTTAGGTCAGAGATGGCGAGTCCAATTCTTTTTTCGCCGTGATCCACTGCAAGGATTCGCATGAACACTCCAAATTAATTGTGGGACGCGGATGAACACCGATAAACACTGAGTCTCTTGAATTTATTTCCGCGTTCTCCACGCAATCCGCGTCCAAATTATCGCACATCAATCCTAAACGGTATCAGCGGCATCCACGGCCACCAGGATGGATTCAAACCAATCTCAGGCAATTTCGTGAGCGGCAATTCTACCAGCAGCGTTTGCGCCGCGGCTTGCGGAGAAAGTCCGCGTGCCAGCAAAACGACCTGCATTGGCTCGATGCGGCGCATCACGACCTGTGCGACTTGCAAATCGAAATGAGACATGCCCGATTGATCGAACACCGCCGCGCCGAGCGGTTGAAAAATCAGCGTGCCGGGCGATGCCACAAAACCATCCGGCACCGAAGCATTTAACGCCGACTCGGCCAATCGTGTCAGGTCGTCCGTCTGCACATATTGCGCGCTGTATTCAACGCGCATCGTCAATTTCAACAACGGGCCGGGTTGTCCAGCGGGCGGATCATAAGTCTCTTCCAGCATCTGTCCCATCTTCAACGTGTTGACCAGTAAAATATCTTTCGCACCGATCTCTGATTGCATTTCCTTTTGCGCCTGCTTTTCCAATGAAGCCAGTAAAGCATCGCGAAGTTTTTTACGGTCAACATCCGTGGCTGCGATGGCGCTTTGATCTGCGCCTCCAGTTGTCGGTTCAAGATTGGTGACCGAAACCGACAGGCCAAGATTGCCTTCAATTCCCTGAATTGAATTCGCCGGTAAATTTCCGGCCTTGCCCGCCCCCACAGCCTGGATTGGTGTTTCAACAAACGAATTCGCTTTCGCCTCCAGATGCGTGTTGCTCATGGTCACAAATCGGACGGCAGGTTGGCCTGTGCTGTACACCACCGTCCCAGCAGGAATTTGTACAACCGACTGGGTCAGGTTATTGAAATGTGCGATGCCCTTGGCTTTGAACTTTGTGATCAAAGTTTCGGAGGCAATCACCGCGGATTGCGAATTCGTTACAGCCACACTGATGTCATGAGCAGGGAGGCTGCCGGTAACAAGGACGGATGGAATTGCGTCGCTGGCTGTGACCGGAATGGTCAGCAATTGTCGTTGTGTGATCGGCGTCAACTTGATCGCGGCGCGCGGGACGAATAAAGCGGCCACCGTTAAAACGGCCAATACACCCAACGCAAAGAATCCCGTCCGCGCGAAGATGTTTGATCGCCAACCCGCTTCCTTGACCTGTGCCTCGGCCTGCATTGCGCGCAGGTTGGGATGTCCGCCAGATTTCGGAGGTCTTAAAGACCTCCGAAATCTTTGAACTGGCCACGGCTCGCGTTGAGCCGAAGCGGTTGAGTCAAAGACCGGAATGTTGAATCCCTGCGCGTCGCGTTTTACATCCGAGCGATGCGTGACGAGTCCCAGATCCGCGCCGAGGTATTGCGCGTGATGCTGAAGCGCGCGCAAATCCACCGGGCGAAGCGTGACCTTTTCGTACTTCGGCCAGACCAGCAAAATGCGCGGAGACTTGGCCCACGACATACGGTCGCGGACAGAGATCAAATCGTCGTGAGATTCAAGCGTAATGATCTGGGTTTTCATTCACACCCATTATAAAAGACCTGACAGATTTTGGTTAATCTGTCGTCCGCTAATTTCCGCCCCCCTTCTTTTTTAGAAGATACCAAACAGAGGTACCTAACTTATGCAAGGTCTATTGCAGCAGAAGGATCACAATGACATTATTACTGTCATCCATCGTAACTGTGATGGCCAGCGCCTTGCTATCCTTCGTAAACAACATGACACCGCCCTGCCCGCCGCCCTGAAAACCGAACGCAGAAGTCCAGCCGAGCGCCTTGAGTTTATCGGTGTAAAAAGTTTGAACGTCCGATTCGGCGATGCCGCCGGCCTTGAAACTATAAGTATTTTGATTGAACTCCTGGCCCGCCGTGGCTTGCGTCATGATCGGAATATCATTCCAGGTGCTGACCGGCGTGCCGGTTGGGTTAAGATAATCCCCAACATTTCCCAGGCCGGGGATGTTGGGAATTCCAGACGGCATGGCAGATGCCACCGCCTGCAAAGTTTCAATCGGCATGGAGGAGGCCATCGCCTGAGCCGTGGACGCCAGTCCCTGAGCCTGGTTAAGTGGATTCGTGATTAGACCACACGCGAGGGTTGCAATCACTAAAACAGATAGAAGAGCGAATTTGTAAATGTGTGACATATCTTTCTCCTTTTCCCTTACAATCATAAAGCCATTCATGCTTCGCCGGAGAGGGACATATGTACTAGCCTGAGCATTTTCCAACTTTCGGCATAAAATAAAAGCAGAGGCAGCCTCCCCATGACACACATCCCCTGGTTCCACAAAACGACCATCTATCAAATCTATCCGCGCTCGTTCTATGACAGCAACGACGACGGCATTGGCGACCTGCAAGGCATCATTCAAAAATTGGATTACATCAAAGGGTTGGGATTCGAAACGATTTGGATTTCTCCGTTCTTTGCCTCCCCTCAAGCGGACTTCGGCTACGACATCTCAAACTACACTGACGTCGCTCCCGAATACGGAACGATGCAGAATGCCTTGCAATTGATCGAAGAAGTCCATAAGCGCGGCATGAAAATCGTTTTGGATATGGTAATGAACCATACGTCCATAGAACATGCGTGGTTCAAAGAATCTCGGTCATCGCGGATAAATCTCAAAGCGGACTGGTATATCTGGCGCGACAAGCCCAACAACTGGCAAAGTCTAACAGGTGGAAACGGCTGGCATTACGCAAAAGAACGCGGGCAATATTATTGGGCCAGCTTCCTACCGATCCAGCCTGACTTGAATTATCGAAACCCGGAAGTAAAAAAGACGATGTTCGACACCGTCCGCTTTTGGCTGGGCAAAGGCGTGGATGGATTCCGGCTGGATATGTTCAATGTCATTTATAAAGACGCAGAGCTTCGCAATAATCCCTTTTCCTTCAAGCTCATCCCCAGCGAAAGCGATCCGTCCGGTTTTTTCCAGGAAGCGCGTTACATAGTGAACCTGCCCGAGGATTTTGTCTTCGCAAGAGAATTCAGAAATGTGTGCGATGAATTCGGTGAAAAACTATCGCTCGGTGAAGTCAGCGGGAGCAGGGAGATCATCCGCAAGTTTCTAGGCGATGACACAAACAACGGCCTGACCCTCATCTTCGATTTTGGGATGTTGAACTTCAAATTCACGGCAGATTATTTCCGCGCACTCATAACCAATACTGAAGCGCACTTCCCCAATCCATTCATGCCGGTTTACGTCTTCAGCAACCATGATCGTTCCCGAAGCATCAAACGCCTCGGCAGCGACATGCGGAAAGCAAAACTGCTTCATTTACTTCAACTTACCGTGCGCGGAGTGCCGTGTATGTATTACGGCGAAGAGATCGGCATGACCAACCTGCCGTTGGCCTTCAAAACCGCGCTCGACCCAATTCCGCATAAATTCACATTCCTGCCAAGGTTCGTTTTTGATGCCCTGGGATTGATGCTCAACCGCGACGAAGTCCGTACGCCGATGCAGTGGGATAAAACAAAAAACGCAGGATTCTCGTCCGCCGAAAAGACGTGGCTGCCGGTTCATCCGAATTCTGTTGACGTAAATATGGAGAAAGAGAAGAGCGAGGCAGACTCTTTGTTTAGCACAATTCGGGCTTTATTGAAAATCCGAAAAGAACAATCCACGCTTCGTTCAGGTTCGCTGGAACTGATCAACGAATTGCCTGATGATGTGCTTGGCTATACGAGAAAATCAGGCGCGGATGAATTGGTTATGCTATTAAATTTTGGAACAAAAGAAAATGAATTTGAGTTCAAACAAGGAAATTGTGTTTTCAGGTTGTCAGAAAAAGATGAACTGAAAGACAGCAGAGCACGATTATCTGGTTATGGCGGAATGATTTTGAAAATATCCAAATAAAAAGGGGCGGACATAAAGCCCGCCCCTACGAAATCTACCTCAACTTCTCTTCGACTGCCTTTGCGACTTTGCCCAGCGCGTCTTTGACTTGCGTCCCATCGGGCAGACTGCCCTGCGCCATGTTCGAACGCCTGCCGCCTTTGCCGCCGATGCCAGTGATGAGATCGCTTGCTTTGAGTCCACGTTTGACAAGGCCTTCGGTCACGACCACCACGACAGCGGACCCCGTTACCAGGACTGCCGCTCCTGCCTTGGGGTATTTCGCGGTTCTCCACAGGATTGCCGGTTTATTTCATCAAGGATGCACTGCTTGCAGGGGATGTTCCTCAACATGATGAAGCGTAAGATCGATTCGAAGAAAATCCCACCCGCCGTACAGTTCATAATAAGCGCGTGGTAAAATCGCAGGTTGCCAAGCAAACAGAAGCGCAAATCCCCACCTTTAAACCGCATGCCAGCGACGAAAAAGCCGTTGTCTGAATAAATTGGGTTCGTATAAATCATCCACTTGCCTTATACCTTGGGATTGGGACGCAGATGTTCGGAGAAGCGCCAGAAAAAAAGAAACCAAATCAGAGCTTTCAGCGTTTTTCGCGCCTCGGTTTCCAAATTGAAGGGCCTCAAGCATCACTATATAATAACCCCATGCAGACTGCTATTCATCTGTGACGCTGGCGAATCAAGTTCAGATCTTTTTGGAGCAGCAACAATGATAAAACTAAGCTATAGTACTTTTGGTTTAACTAACTTGAGCTTCCTAGACTCAATCGATGTTGTGGATAGAGCAGGGTATCCGGGGATTGAACTTTCTTTTCACCGGGATCAATTCAATCCGTTTGAAATTACCGATGAATACATCGCCGCCATTAAAAAACGATTTGAGACCATTGGGGTAAAGCCTGCCTGTGTGGCAACCGCTTCGCATTTTTTCACGCCATCCAGGCCGCACGAACCGTCCTTGATGAGTCCCGATTTGGCTGGCAGAAAACGCCGTATCGACCTGGTCAGGCGGGGAATTGACATCGCCCGCAAGCTGGGTGTTCCACTGGTCACATTTGGAAGCGGTTTCATCCGGGATGAACACGTTATGAATCCTTCGGTCAATCCACGCGAATTGCTGGTGGATAGCATCCATCAGTGTTTGCGCTCGCTCAGGGATGATGACGACATTACCCTGTTGATCGAACCGGAACCGGGCATGTTCATTGAAACGGTGGAACAAGGCTTGAGCCTTATTAATGAAGTCAACTCGCCTAAATTCAAATTACATTTGGATATATGCCACATGTATTGTTCGGAGCCTGATTACGTCTCCGCCCTGACACAAGCCGCCCCCCACACGCGCTATTTGCATGTTTCCGATGCACGAGAGGGATACAACCTGAAAATTGTGAAGATGGCTGAGAATCTGACTCTCGATTTGGATTTCGCCAGTTACCTGATTTATTTCCCCGAATACGCGGATTATTTGCTGGTGGACAGAAATCACCCGATCTATTTTTACGATGAAAAACCCGCCAAAGAGCAGGAGAAACGCATTGAAACAATCCTGAACGCGGTAAACATTGCGCAATCGCCAACCTACGTGAACTATAACAGTTTGCATGCGGGTTCCACGCCCTTTGACGATGAGATTTTCACTTACCTGATTTCCGTTCCGGGGCTGAGTTATGATGTGCTGGAAAGAGCAAGACCCATCCTTATTTATTTACGAAGCAAAAAGAGCGCGGACGGCAAATTGCTTGTGGATAAGATGGTTGCCAATACCCTGACGGGCGTTGTCCACTTCCATGAAATTCCGGGCGAGGGAACGCTCGATTTTGCCGCCCATTTCAAGGCATTGACCGACAATGGCTTTTCCGGATATGCGTCTGTTGAGTTGTATCACCATGTTCAGTCATGGGAAAAGGCGCTGAACGACAGTTACAGTCATTTGTCGCAATATGTATAGGCAGACTTACGGAACAATAAATTTGTTTTGATAGACTCGGCTCGATGGATGATCCACGTGCGAGCCGGTAATTCATCTATTCAGATACAGGAGAGAGTTATGGTAGATGTTGAACAACTAGGCTGGGAAGCCAGTACAGTCGGGGAACTTGATCACAGATTACTAAAAGCGCCTCATGTCAAGCTGCGCTCGTTTACAGAGGGGACCAAGGGTGATGTGGTTTATGCCGTTGACTTGCGCATTAACCAGCCAAATATAAGTTTTCTATCCTCAACAGAGATGCATTCCTTTGAACATTTTTTGCTGGCAGGGTTTCAAAAATACATGCCGGGAAATTTCATCTCCATAGGGCTGATGGGATGCCAGACGGGTTTTTACCTTGTCTTGTTCAATGAAGGCCGCGCAGAAATAATTTGCAGCACGTACGAAAACATCCTGGCCGATATTTTGAAAGCCAGCAAGGTGCCTTATGTCAGCATCGAACAATGCGGCAATTTCAAGAACCATAGCCTGGAACTTGCCCAAAATCTTGCCAGGAGGGTGCTGGACGCAAAATCCAACTGGCGGCAAGTTGTATGACAGACAAAGAATACAAGCGGTGTGTCACTTATCAACACACAATTGAATACGAGGTTGTAAACGCTCCCGACCTTTTCCACCCGCAGAACCCGGCCTTGCTATCTGTGGGGAGAATTGAAAATGCCCGCAGGTTTGTTGTAGTGGACGGCAATGTCGAAAGGAATTACTCCGCCGAAATACGGAACTATTTTTCGCATCACCGGGTTGAGGCAAAAATTATCACTTTCCCTGGCGGCGAGGAAAATAAAACCGTGGAAAATTATCTTTCCATCGTGCGGGAGTTGGATTCTTTTCCCATCCATCGCAGAGACGAGCCGATTATCGCGATTGGCGGGGGTGTTTTAACCGATGTGGTTGGCTTTGTTGCCAGCAGTTACCGCCGCGGCGTGCCGCATATCAAAGTGCCGACAACCCTGATGGGATATGTTGACGCTTCGATAGGCATTAAGACCGGCGTCAATTTCAACGGCAACAAGAATCGGCTTGGAGTGTTCACTCCCCCGCAAAAAGTTTTATTGGATAAATCCTTCCTGAAAACCCTGCCAAAACGCCATATCCTAAATGGGGTCTGCGAAATCATAAAATTGGCCGTCATCAAAGACGCTGAATTGTTTCGCCTGTTGGAATTATATGGAGCGCAAAGCGTTGACGCCCAATTCCAGAATGAGGATGGCAATACGATTCTTGACCGCGCAATTTGCGGGATGCTGGAGGAATTACAGCCGAATTTGTTCGAAGAAGACCTGGCGCGCAAGGTGGATTTTGGACATACGTTCAGTTACGGGCTGGAGACCCGTCACGAAGCCCATTTATTCCACGGTGAGGCGGTTTTGCTCGATATTGCCATTTCCGCGCTAATTGCCAGGAGGCGGAACTTGTTATTGAACGAGGAGACCGGCAGGATATTCCACCTGATCACCAGGCTGGGTATGATACTGGACACGACCATTCTCGATCCCCGCCTGCTCTGGCAGTCATTGGAAGAGCGCACGTATCACCGTAATGGACTGCAGAGAATACCATTGCCGCACGGCATAGGAAGATGTGTTTTTGTGAACGATGTAAATGCGGACGAAATCGAATCCGCTGTCAAATTATTGGAAGATTGGAGCACTGTAAAAAATGGAACAATTTAAGAACGCCGACAACAAAGAAATAGACAAGTTCGACGGGGTATCCCAAATCTGGTGGGATCCCAAAGGAGAAATGGGAACTCTCCATACCATCAACCCTCTGCGTACAAACTTCATCATGGAACCTCTCACTGTACGCAATCCCAAAATAATGGATGTGGGTTGCGGAGGCGGCATCTTATCAGAGGCGCTTGCCAAAACCGGCGCGCAGGTGATGGGTATTGATCTATCCGGGGAATCCATTAAGGTTGCAAGGCAACACGCCCAAAAACAGGAATTGGATATAGACTACCGATACGAAAGCGTTGAAGAGATTGCCCAAAAACATGCGGGCAGTTTCGACGCGGTGACGTGCATGGAAATGCTGGAGCATGTGCCGGAGCCGGACAAAATTGTGGCGGCTTGCGCGCAGGCTCTGAAATCGGGCGGGCACGCTTTTTTCTCATCCATTAACCGCACCCCGAAGGCCTTTCTGTTTGCCATCATCGGCGGTGAATATATTTTGCGGTTGTTGCCAAAAGGCAGCCATACCTATGAAAAATTAATTCGCCCTCAGGAGTTGAAAAACTGGGCGAAGGAAAACGGGTTGGAGTTTGTAAGACTTTCCAGCCTGATGTACAACCCTTTCGCCCGCAACTTCAAAGTCGCCGCAGGCAAAGAAGACGTAAACTATATGGCGCATTTCATTAAGAAATAATTCCTGCATAGAGCATGACGCATGAAACGATTTTTTGCACTCTCAAGAACGACACACGGCATTTTGGATATAGCCACTCCCGGCTTTTGCGCCTTGTTATGGTTGGGCAATTTCCCCCATTGGCAAACCATTCTCCTATCGGTATTTACAGCCTTCGCCGCTTATACAGCGACATACGCCCTCAATGACCTGGTTGGCATCACAGTGGACAGGGAAAAATTTGCTGGCGGCATCAACTCTGGTTATTCTGTCGAAGCGTCTGACATGCGCTATCCATTGGCACAGAATGTGCTTAACTACCAAAGCGGTTTGCTTTGGTTTGCCGCCTGGTTTACATTGGCGCTCATCGGTTCCTACCTGCTCAACCCCGTTATCGTCATCATCCTGATCGCCGCCGCTATTTTGGAAGTTGTCTATTGTCTCATGCTCAAAGTCACCTACTGGCGAACTTTTGTAAGCGGGCTTGTCAAGTCAAGCGGACCCCTTGCCGCCGTTTTTGCTGTAGACCCCAACCCTTCGCCATACCTCCTGTTGCTGATATTTGCCTGGGTATTCTTTTGGGAAATTGGAGGGCAAAACGTGCCCGCAGACTGGAACGACACCGTCGAAGACAAGCGTGTTAATGCAAAAACAATCCCCATTCAATTTGGCACAAAAAAGGCGGGGCTGATCGTCATCATTTTGCTGGGGCTTACTGTGCTGATCAGCATGTTCCTGCCGCTGATTTCTCCCGTGAATTTGGGCCTGCCCTACCTGCTTGCAAGCGCCGCCATCGGATATTTTCTACTCCTAAAGCCGGGTTTTCAACTGTACCAACTCCAGGAAGGACGACTGGCTGGCAGGTTGTTCGATAGCGCCAGTTATTACCCACTGGCACAACTCGCGATAATTTCCATCTTTATCCTTTTCAAGTAAAATCTTCCACGCATGCCAAACGCTGCTATTTTAACGTCAATAATAGATAAGGATTTTCTTCCTGAAAAACACGTTTTGAAGGATCCAAAACAGGCTAAAATAGCCAGTTCCAATCCGGGATCGGGGGATATAAACAACTTATTTGCTTATCCATTATTCATGTTATTTTATGATGTGGCGAGGAAATTTTTTGAATTAGCGGAATAATAACAGGAGCAGACTTTGGATTTGCCCCTGTATTTTTTACTTCAACCCCTCATCGACAATCTTCGTGAGTTTACCTAGCGCATTTTTCCCCTGACCTTCGGGCAGACTGCCCTGCGCTATGTTCGAACGCCCGCCGCCTTTGCCGCCGATGCCAGTGATGAGATCGCTTGCTTTGAGTCCACGTTTGACAAGGTCTTCGGTCACGACCGCCACGACAGCGGACCCCGTTACGAGGACTGCCGCTCCCGCCTTGGGATATTTCTCACGGAACTTGTCGGCTAACGAACGAAGCGTATCCGTATCGGAGTTGGGAATTTCCACCGCCAACAGATTGACATCCTTGACTGTTTGAATGTTTGAAAGTTGCAGGTCGAAAGTTGACAGCGCGGACTGCGTGCGAAGATTGGCCAGCTCTTTCTTCAACTCACTAACTTCGTCTTGCAACGCTTCCACTTTCGCGGGGACTTCTTCCACAGAAGATTTCAATGCGCCTGCGGTTTGTTTGAGAGTCCTGAAACGCTTTTTGACAAGCTCATACGCACCGCGGCCTGTGACAGCCTCGATGCGGCGAATGCCCGCCGCCGCCGAGCCTTCGCTGACGATGATAAACGCGCCGATATCGGAGGTGCGGTCAAGGTGTGTGCCGCCGCACAACTCGTAGGAATACTTGGAGTCAGGCAGTTTGCTGCCTGTTTTATCGGACAGCAAGCTGTCCGACTCCAAAATACTGATCGTGCGGACAATCTCGCCGTATTTCTCACCGAACAAAGCCATCGCACCTTCTTTCTTGGCTTCATCGAGGGGCTTGGTCTCTTTGTACACGGGCATATCTTCTGCAATGGCTTCATTGACCATTTTCTCGACGCGTTCGATTTGTTCCGGCGTCATGGCGTCGGGTTGGGTGAAGTCGAAGCGCAGATGTGTGGGCGCAACCAGTGAACCCGCCTGGCGGGCATGGTCACCAAGGACTTCATGCAACGCCTTATGGAGCAAATGCGTGGCGGTGTGGTTGCGCATGATGTTATGACGGCGGGTCGTGTCCACTTCGGCGACGGCTTTGTCGCCCACTTTGGGCTGGCCCGAGATGACTTCGCCGATATGTACAATCACACCCACGGAAGCGCGGCGCATGCCCGCGACTTCGATTTCCCAATCATTGCCACGGATAAAGCCCGTGTCACCAACCTGGCCGCCCGCTTCAATATAGAATCCCGTCCGAGGCAATATAACTTCAACCTGATCATCCAGCGAAGCGGACGAAACAGAGTCGCCGTTGATGGTCAACGCGAGCACCTCGCCTTCCACTTTCGGGCTGGTGTATGGATCATACTCAACGCCATCTTTGCCGAGTTTCTTTTTGGATTGCAAATCCTTCAAGATGCCCGCGAAGAACTCTGCGTCTTCGCCGCCCATCTTGCCCATGGCCTTGCCGCCGCCGGAGGCTTTGCTATGTTCGTTCTTCGCGGCGTTGAAACCTGCTTCATCAATATCAAGGCTTTGTTCGCGGGCGATATCACGGGAGATTTCGAACGGCAGCCCATACGTAGCGTAAAGGTCAAAGGCTTTGTGACCATCGAGAGTGGTTTTCTTTGACGCGCGAAGTTCAGAGAGTAGATTCTCCAAATGAGCGGTGCCCGCTTCAACGGTCCGTGCGAAGCGGATTTCTTCACGAGTCAGATTGTCGCGAATAGTCGCCTTGTTCTTTTCCAGTTCGGGATAGAAGTCGCCATATTCCGCTATCACAGCTTCGG
>JAJYOH010000576.1 GCA_021796315.1 Chloroflexota bacterium | reverse complement strand
TTATCCGAAGGCGCAAATATATTTTGGATGTTGCCGTGCTTGATGGCGTTTATTTAAAATCGAATGAACTGGCAAAAAGATTGCAATCTTTTCGCAAATCGTTGGTTGGAAATGGGCGGACAGTAAAAGAGGAAACAGCGCTATACTTTGTGGACGAAATATAAACTTGAAGAAATGTTGTCCGTCGTCTGTGGTCTGTCGTCCATTGTCTGTCGTTATAATTGAGGAGAGCAACCATGTCCGTTGATTACACTCAAAAATCATATTGGCTGAATAGCTATGGGTCTTACACGTCAAACGCACCTGTGACTGGTGACATGAACGTTGACGTTGCGATCATCGGCGGCGGATTCACTGGACTTTCGACGGCATACTTTTTGCGGAAAGCTGAACCAACGATGAAGGTCGCGGTGTTGGAGGGCGAGGTTGTCGGCTACGGCGCGAGCGGACGAAATGGCGGCTTTGCTATGACGCTCTTCGGCCTCGAACCTGCTGTCACCGCCATGCTATTTGGAAAACAAAAAACGGTCGAGGCGCATCACTATTGCGAACGCGCGGTTGATTTGGTGCGCGACCTGATCCGCGAGCACAACATCCAAAGCGATTTTGAATACACTGGTTTTTTGCGGCTGGCGACAACTGAGGGATATGTCAAACGCATTCAACATGATCTTGAATTATTGACAAGCATGGGCGTGACCGGCATCGAATGGATTGACAAAGATAAAGCCCGCGCCGAAGTGGACAGTCCGCTGGTGCTTGGCGCGTGGAACGAGGCGCGTTGCGGGATTTTGAATCCCGCCAAACAGGTCCGCGAAATGAAACGGGTCGCTCAAAGCGCGGGAGCGGTCGTTTACGAGCAGTCGCCTGTGATCGAGATTCGACGCGGCGCGAAGTTCACATTGGAGACGCCGGGCGGAACAGTCACCGCGGACAAGATCGTCTTTGCCACCAATGCGTATTCGCATCTCATCCCTGAAATCTGGAATAAGCAGGTTCCGGCCTTTACGCACATGATCATCACCGAGCCATTGACGAAAGCACAAATGGATTCGATTGGCTGGAAGAATCGTCAGGGCTTGGAAGATGCGCGCAATCTTGTCCATTATCTGCGCCTGACTGTTGACAATCGTCTCGCCATTGGCGGCAGTGATGTGACGATTACATATGGCCGCGATATGGATCGCGACTTGAACGAAAAAACTTTTCAACAGTTGGAGAAAGACACGGTTGAATTGTTCCCCGGCTTGAAGAATGTAAAATTTATTTTTCGCTGGGGCGGCCCGGTCAGCGTGACGATGGATATGGCTCCGGCCATTGGCATGGTCGGCGACGCGCGCGCCTGGTACAGCCTCGGTTGTGTGGGACACGGAGTTGCGCCAACGCATCTCAACGGGCAAACGTTGGCTGATCTTCTGCTCGAACGCAAGACCGATCTGACCTCGGTTTGGTTCGTTGATCGCAAGCCTATTGCCTGGCCGCCCGAACC
Organism: Chloroflexota bacterium; assembly: GCA_021796315.1. The sequence goes on along the minus strand of JAJYOH010000576.1, from coordinate 2,152 downwards.
ATTGCGCTGGGTGGCGTCGCAAGCCTTGCTTGGTTATTTGCATACCGAAGATTGGTGGTATGAACGCGGCATGCGGACGGACGCATAAGTGCGATTCAGCCGGCCCTCCAGCGAGGGCCGGTTGCGCCGTAACATTATTCGTTCGTTATCGTTTATATTATTGAACGTGAAATCCGCTGAAGATCTTCGTTCCGATCCATTGATCCCGGATGAAACCCGCCTTATTCACCAGGCTCAATCCGGAGATGCAGACTCTTTCGCCCGACTGTACGATGCCTGTGTCGAGCGTGTTTATCGCTACGTCTATTTTCGTGTGGCGGACGATGCTACGGCGGAAGACATCACATCGCAGGTTTTCCTGAAAGCATGGGAGCACCTTGATCGTTATCGATCTGGAAGTGCATCCTTCATGGCCTGGCTTTATACAATTGCGAGAAACCAAGTGATCGACCATTACCGCACCCGCAAAGAATCTGTGCCCCTCGATAAAATCGCTTCACTGCCTGCCACTGGCCGGACGGTGGCTGAGCAGGTAGAGACTCATTTCGATCTGCAAGCCATGCGGGACGCCCTGCAATTCCTGACCGAAGAGCAACAGCAAGTGTTGATCCTGAAGTTTATTGCTGAGATGCCGACCGAGGAGATCGCGCAGGCGATGAACAAGAACGAGGGCGCCATCCGCGCCTTGCAGATGCGGGCATTGCAAGCGCTTTCGAAATATTTGGAAGAAGAGAAATTTGTATGAATGATTTTGACCGCACCCTTGACGAGTGCCTGACGCAGATAACCAGCGGCGCGTCTTCCCTCGACGAATGCCTGGCGCGTCACCCCGAACATGCCGCGCGTCTGAAGCCGCTTCTGCAAATTGCGGCGCGAGTCGAGCGCGGACGCGCAGTAAAGCCTTCGCCGACATTCAAATCGCAGACGCGCGTCCACTTGTACGCGCACATGCAAGCGCATCCTCGCCGCCGCACATGGACCTTCACGCCCGTCTGGCGCGTAGCTGTCAGTTTGGCTGTGTTGCTAATGGCTTTTCTTGTGACCGGCACAGCATTTGCTCAAAGCGCACTGCCGGGCCAGCCTTTGTATGCGTGGAAGTTATCCAGCGAGAAAGTCTGGCGGGCAGTTGCGCCTGATCCTGTCGGCGTGGATTTGAGTCTCGCTGACCGCCGCGTGGATGAAGCTATCGCGGTCACTGCAGACCCGGCGCGTAAGTCTCAGGCGTTGAACGGTTATCTCGAAACGCTGGCCCGCTTGAAGTCCGAGGGTGAGGCGGGGGACAAAGAAAGGATTTCGCTGGCGCTGAAATCGCAGCGGGAAAAATTATCGGCGGCTGCGATTTCCGTCCCAGAATTGGATCACAGCATAACGCCGCCTTCTGGTTTGAATCCGATTATTACTCCTGCCGTTCCTGTGCCATCGCCTTTGCCGAAGATCGTCCCTTCACTTGTGCCAGACGTTGTCCCATCTCTTTTGCCTAACATTGTTCCAACTGTGCATGCGCCGATTTTGAATCCGTAACCCCATAACATATCCTTGTCTTTATCGTCTTAATAAAAGAAGTAGTCTCAGACGAATTGGAGGTACCATGCTCAAAACATTTACCGTGTTGTTTGTGTTGGGGCTGGCGCTGGGTTTGTGGCTGGGGTTCAATCCACAGGCGCACGAAAAAACGATCAAGAGTTGGGATGATGCGCGTACATCTTTTGCAACGGTGAAGGCGAGTGTCTCTGATGCGATGCGCAATTGGAGCGTGAGTCTCAAGTCGAACGAACAGTCCGGCGGCCAAAAGATGACGGTCGTGTGGAAACAGGCTTCGTCGATTCTCACAACGATATGGGATGGCGCGCACCGCATCTGGACGGAGATCACATTCGAGTTGCGCACGAAGAAGTAAACAGAGCGAAAATCAAAGACAGCCGGTAGGCTGTCTTTGATTTTCGTCTTGGCGTAACATTTTGATATCTGCCTCGTTATGCAGGGTGAATGACCACACAAGGTCAAAACCAATTTGGAGGTAGACAACATGAAAACGATTGCTCAATTTCTTCTCACCGCTGCGCTTAGCCTGGCTGTGACCGCTGGCCTGAACACGGACGTGCGCGGCAAGATCGAACGCGTTGTTCAACAGGTCGAGGCGACGGCTACGCAG
>JAJYOH010000575.1 GCA_021796315.1 Chloroflexota bacterium | reverse complement strand
CAGATCAAACCGACGTAGCGGGTTGAATTGCCGTATGCTACGCGTGTCAATACCAGCGTGATACAAGTTACCGACGCGGCGGAGAGAAGAAAAAAGAGGCTCACTGTATATTTGTGGCGATCAAAGATATGTAGAAGTTTTTTCATCATTTTTTCTCAGGAAGTTTATCAAGATCGGGTTGACAATTTCGTGCTTTTCAAAATGCGGGATATGCCCGGTATCCTCGATGGGATGAAATTCAATTCCCGGAACAGCGGCGACAATATCTGCGCTATGTTCAAAGGGCAGGGTTTGGTCGTCGCGTCCCCAGAAGAGCAGAACGGGCTTGGATAATTTTCCAAGTTGGTCGTAGATAACCGGATGGCCGCTGACCATTTTGCTGCGCAGCGTGGACAGGATGGCGCGCTTGAAGCCGCAGTATTGCATCTGAACGCGATATTTTTCCTGAAATATCGCAATGTGTTTGGGGTCAAAAAAATCAGATGCCGCGCCTGTGACCATATTCTCGGTTCCAGCTAAACCAAGGATCAACTCACTGACTCCAGGCAGGAAGGCCGCTTTGTAAAGCCATGATAGCGGCATGCCTTGCTTTCCAACCGGGTCGATCAATACCAGCTTGCGGACTCGTTCAGGAAATTTCACGGTGAACGCAGTTGAGATGGGACCGCCCATGGACAGGCCAACCAGGCTTACTTGTTGAAAATTAAGTTCATCCAACAGTTCGTGTAGTTGGCGGACGAACAAATCCATGTTGTATTTTTTGCGCGGGCGGTCGGAGAAACCGCGTCCAAAGAGGTCATAGCGCAAGACGCGGAATCCGGCCGAGGTCAGGGCTGCGAACGTGATGTCCCAAATGAAGTACGGGACAGAGAATCCGTGAACTAACACGACGGGTACCCTCACCTCTAACCCCTCTCCCATTGGGAGAGGGGAAGGGGTGAGGGAAAGGCCGCCGAGTTCGTAGTGAGCGACGCCGTCTGCAAGTTTGATGAAAGAGCCGGGCAGTGATGCGCGTTCCGCGTTGTTCAAGTCTTTATTTTCACCGCGATATGGGAAGGACATTTTTGTGTTGAATTAAATATTTCCCAACGCCCGCAGGACGCGTTCCGGCGTGAACGGAAACTCGTTGATCCACACGCCGGTTGCATCGTGAATGGCGGCTGCAACGGCGGGCGCGTAAGGCAGGAAAGGCAATTCACCCATGCCGCGTGCGCCCCACGGCCCGTTTGGGTCAGGGATTTCGACGATGACCGATTCGATTTTTTCTGGAATGTCGAGCACGGTCGGCAAAAGATAGGTGCTGAGTTGATCGCTCAACACACGTCCGTCTTTGGTTTTGAAATCTTCAGTGAGCGCGTATCCATGCGCCTGTACGATTGCGCCTTCAATTTGTCCGACCACCAGATCGGGATTGATGGCCTTGCCGACATCGTCTGCAGAGACCACACGCAGGACGCGCACATGACCGGTCTCTGTATCCACTTCAACTTCAACGGCCTGCGCCACATACGCATACGAAAAGTTCGGCATGGAGTAGCCGGTCTCTTTATCCATGTGGGTTGTGGGCGGAGCGAGATATTTGAATTCAGCGATAGCTGGATGTTCCTCGGCTTGCCATTTTGCGAGCGCCGCTTCCGCTGCGCCTTTGATGGCATTGCCTGCCATGAAGGTCATGCGCGAGGCCGACGCTGAACCGGGGTTGCCTTGCGTGGCAGAGTCAGAACTCGTTACGGTTACCAAATTTGCAGAGACGCCGACAGCCTCCGCCGCCATCTGTGCCATCACCGTGTGCGTGCCTTGTCCAACCTCGGCGCCAGCGTGATGCACGATCACCTTTTCGATATTGCCATTGCCGTGCAGTTCGACCTTCGCCCAGCAATTTTCCTGATATCCGAACGAGAAGCCAACGTTTTTAAAGCCGGCGGCAAAACCGACACCATGCGCGATGGGCAATGGGTGACGGGTAACCGTCGGAGATTTGTGGATGGACTTCCATCCGAATTTTTCTGCGGCGGCCTGAATCACTTGCGGCACACTTACCGGACCCGGAGCCGGAGTACCCACCCCGAGGGTTAGTCCCTCCCTGAGAGCGTTCTTCAGGCGAAACTCCACCGGGTCCATGTCGAGTCGTTCGGCAATTTTATTCATCTGACATTCGGCCATGAACAAGGCTTGTGGCGCGCCGAAGCCACGGAAGGCCGCACCGGGGACGTTATTTGTGTAAACGCCGTACACATCTGTTTTCACGTTTGGAATAAAGTATGGGCCGGTTGAAGTGATGGTGGCATTTCCTAAAACTTTGTTGCTGGTATACATGTACGCGCCGCCGTCACCAATGATCTCATTTTGTGCGGCAACGAGTTTGCCATCTTTTGTTGCGCCCCACTTCGCTTTTAATGTGACCGGGTGCCGCTTGGCATGTCCGATAATGGATTCACGGCGGCTCCAGATGATCTTGACCGGGCGCTGCAGTTTCCACGCGGCGAGCGCCAACGCGATCTGCACCGATAAATCTTCGCGCCCGCCGAACGCGCCGCCAATGTTGGGATAGATCACGCGGATTTGTTCGTCAGGCAAATCAAGCGCATGTGCAATGGTTTCGCGGTCGGCGTGTGTCCATTGACCGGCGCAAGCGATTGTAACGCGGCCTTCCTTGTCGATATAAGAGAGTCCAGCTTCGGGCTGAAGATAAGCATGTTCTTGTGCGGGGGTGTGGTATTCCCCTTCGACAACTACATCGGCTAAATCGAACGCAGCATCCACATCGCCTTTGCGGATTTTATAGTGGACACATATATTCGAGTCGCCACGGTCAGGATGCAGGATAGGCGCGTCGGCTTTCATCGCTTCGACGGGATCGCTTAAAATTGGCAGGTCTTCATACTCGACCTGAATTAAACGGAGGGCAGCTTCAGCGGCGGATTCGCTTTGGGCAACGACAGCCGCTATCTGATCCCCAATGAAGCGGACGATGTCAGTATAAGGCTTCGATGAACCGGGTCCGCAAAAGACGGGCTGATCAGGAATCTGTAATCCATATTCATTAACTGGCACATCTTTAGCTGTGTAAATTGCAATGACGCCGTCCGCGGCTTCGGCCTTGTCCGTGTGGATGCTTTTTACGCGTGCATGAGGTCGCTCCGCGAACAGGATTTTAATGAACAGCATACCTTTCATGGAAAGGTCGCCGGAGTAGGGTGCTTCACCTGTAACCTTATCGCGTACATCGATGCGTGGAAAGGATTGTCCAATTGCTGACATGTGTTTCTCCAAGTTTTGAAGTTGCGTCTTTATTATACATCGGTGTGATTGCTCTTTTTGTGGGGCTGGAGTATATTGGTTTTTTGATAAGGTGAACTATGTCGAATGCCTATAATGATTTGTTTCATGATTCTGGCTTGTCAGGCATGCTGGATTATCTGTCAGCGCGATTGAGCGCGGGCGATCTTACGCCGGATGAGGCCCTGGCAATGCTGGGGGCTGTCCACGAAGGATTAAGCTCAGGTGACGTGGCAGATAGAAGCATGTTTCAACAATATTCTGAAATTATGCGATCACTGAGCCAAACAATGCCCGAAGTGCATGATTTTGTGGTATCTGAGTGGTCAAAGCGCATCGGCAAGGAATCCATACGCGCAGATTTTTGGGATGAGCC
>JAJYOH010000574.1 GCA_021796315.1 Chloroflexota bacterium | reverse complement strand
GCCGTCCGCCCTGACCCAATCAAAACCCAAAGGGCCGGCAACAGGGCGGCCCAGCGGAAGACAAGGAGAAATATAAATGCCCGGTCGGGTCGGAAGAACGACTCTAATTTCGATGTCATAGCTGGTGCGGAAATTATAAAGTGAAATCCCCCACGCGGGGGAGGTGACTTTCCCCCGCGCATAGGATGGCACAAGTACGCAACTGTCTTATCATATGCCGTCGACGGAGGAGCCATGGATGTATTAAAAGAGGATCAAGTGTTGGACTGCACCGGCATGTTATGCCCAATGCCGGTGGTGAAAGCGTCAAAGGCTATTAAGCAACTTGAGGTGGGCCAGATCTTGAAAATGGTTGCCACGGATCCAGGAGCGCCGCCAGACATGGAGGCGTGGTGCCGGCAGACCGGCCACGAGATGCTCCGTTCGCAACAGGAAGATGGCAAGTTCATCTTTTATTTGCGCCGCGCCAAGTAATCATCGCACCCCAAAGATTCCAATTTAATAATGGAGGCTAAAGATGTCAAAATCTGATCCGAATGCTCCCAAGCGCCTGGCGCTGATTGCCAGCAAAGGAACTCTGGACTGGGCCTATCCTCCCTTCATTCTTGCCAGCGCAGCCGGCGCGATGGGATGGGAGGTGGGTATTTTCTTTACCTTTTACGGCCTGACCCTGCTCAAACCAAAGCTGACCGCCCAAGTCACCCCGTTGGGCAACCCTGCCATGCCAATGAAGATGCCTTTTGGGCCTGACGGCTTTCAGGGCATCGACTGGCCGATCCCTCAGTTGCTCACCACCAACGTTCCCGGCTTCAATGGGCTTGCTACTGAACTGATGAAACAAACCTTCAAAAACAAAGGGGTCGCCACAGTTGAAGAACTGCGCCAGATGTGCGTGGAGATGGACGTGCGCATGATCGGCTGCCAGATGACGATGGATGTCTTCGGATTCAAGCGCGAGGACTTTATCAAGGAATGTGAGATTGGCGGCGCGGCGACCTTCCTCGAATATGCGGCGGACGCAGACGTGCAGTTGTTTGTCTGAAAATGAGGCGGTCAGGCTTCGGGCCGCCGTTTCGCGCAAATAATGGAGAAAACGATGGATAAATTTTCTGTCCATAGCGACATGAGCGGCAATGTCGCTGTTGTAACTGCAAGCGGCAGGTTTGATTCCGAAACCGCGCCCAGCCTGGATGTAGAACTCTCGAAAGTCGTCAGCGAAAAGAACAAAATCGTCCTCGATTTGAAAGGTGTGGATTATTTGTCTTCGGCGGGACTGCGCGCGATCGTGAAGGCATTGCAGGCTGTGCGAAAGTCGGGCGGCGGGGTGAAACTGGCCTGCGCCTCAGAACCGGTCGAAACCATATTGCGGACGGTCGGCATGATGGAAATGTTGAAGATGTTCCCGTCTGTGGAGGCCGCGGTCGCCAGTTTCTGATTCTCAACGACCAAGGAGATGGCAATAATCATGTGGAAAACCAACGACCCTGATGTCAAAAAGATTCTGTACGTTCAAACGCATGGGGAAAAAGACCCGGAACGCACCGCGACCCCGTTCTTTCTCGCCACCGCGGGCGCGGCGATGGATAACGAAGTCTGCATCTATTTCACGATGAACGGACCACAGTGCCTGGAAAAAGGCAACGGCGATAAGATCGTCATCCCGCGCAAAGGCGGCAATGGGAAGGAACTCAAATATTTTATTGATCAGGCGCTGGAGATGGGCGTGCGTCTCTTTGTCTGCCAGCCCTCGCTCGATCTGCACGGCTACACCATGGATGACATGATCGAAGGCGTGGAGATGATCGGCGGCGCGGCGTTCAACGATATGGCCGTCAACGCCGACGCGGTGATCGCGTTTTGATCCACGAAGGGCACGAAGATGCACGAATAAAACCTTCGTGAAAATTCGTGTCCTTGGTGGATAATTTTTCAGGAGACAGACGTGCCAACTACTCTCGAAAACTGGAATCCGGGTAAAGCCGAAAACCGCCATCCCGATGTGACTTACGAAGAGAAAGAGCGCCTCTTCCTCGAAGTCAAAAACGATATCCGCTATCACGATTTTCTCTACGGGTGTTATGAATGCGGCATCTGCGTTTCGGCCTGCCCTTCCGCGCGCTTCTATGATTTCAGCCCGCGCGTGATCGCACAGGCCGTGGCGCGCGAAGATGTCGAGCGCATCTATGACATCATCACCGAAGATATTTGGAATTGCGCCCAATGCTTTTCGTGTGTGCGTTGTCCGCGGCAAAACAATCCGGGGGGATTGGTCACCATTCTGCGCGAAGTGTCCCTCAAGAACGGATTACAAGAATCGAAAGACGCGCTGCAAGGTTACAGCCGCGTGATTTACAAAGTCATGCTCAAGGGCAACCAGGTTTCGCCCGACATGCTCCAGCCCGATTTCTTCCCGGATTGGGGACCGTGGGTGCAGAACTTCTCGCAAAACATGCACGTGTGGCGCAAAGCCATTCCCATGGATTCGATCCGCGGACTCACGGATGTTGCCTGGCGTGTCGAACGCAAGACCTTGCTCGAACTCTACACGATCTGGTTCGAGTCCGGCAACATGGATATCATCAAAGAACTTGACGAGAGTTTGTACGATCTGCTTGTTGATGTGATGAAGGAAGAATTGGAAGAAGGATAGCGCTTCGTCATTGCGAGCGCTGGTCGAGCAGGCGGCGGATTTCGACCCTGAAAGGGCGCAGGGCGTTACGACCTTCGGTCTACTCAATCACCGCCGCTGTATCGAGACCAAGCGAAGCAATCCCAAGTCAAACAGGAGATTGCTTCGTCGCAAAGAACGCTCCTCGCAATGACGGACAAGTTTATTGGAGATAACCCATGACAACAACCGACTTTACGCCCGTCGAACAAATCCTTGAAAAGAAATCGCATCCCGTCACGCGCGATGCGGATGTCGCGCCGACTCACGACATGCACGAGCTTCTTTATGAACTCGAAGCGAAGGGCGAGATCATCCTTCAAAAGGTGCCGGAGCCTTACGTTGAATTCACGACAAAATACGGGCGCAAGAAAAAGATTCCGATCGAGCATACCTGGCATCACAAATCCTGCGGGCATTGCGGACACATTCCCGGTTACGCTTCGTCCATTCTCTGGCTTCATCGCCAGTTCGGCCTGGATTATCTCGATCCGACCGACCAGACCTCCTGCACGGGCTGGAATTATTACGCCTCCGCCGCATCCAACGCGGTGGGACAGGCTTCGGTGATGGCGCGCAATTTCGCCGCCGCATACGAGACGGGCTATTTCCCACTCATCCATTGCGGCACATCGTTCGGACATTACAAGGAAATCCGCGAACAGCTTGTGCATCACAAAGAATTGCGCGATGAAGTCCGCCGCATCCTCGATAAGATGGGCAAACCGCTTGTCATCCCCGAAGAGATCGTCCACTACAGCGAATGGGTGTACGCGATGCGACAAAAGTTTGCCGAGCGCCAACTCGTAGATATGAGCGCCGTCACTGCGACCGTGCATCCCGCCTGCCATTACTATAAGATCATCGCCGAGGACGCAATTTACGATCCCGAGATCTACGGCGGACAGCGCACCGCGGTTGTCACTGCTGTGCTCCAAGAACTTGGTATCAATGTCGCGGACTATTCCACGTGGTTCGATTGCTGCGGATTTGGTTTCCGTCATGTGTTGGTGCAGCGC
>JAJYOH010000077.1 GCA_021796315.1 Chloroflexota bacterium | reverse complement strand
TGGTAAGCGAGTTCGCTACTTCAAGCGGATTCCGCAAACGAAACCTCTTTTTTCTATCACGCAAAGTACCAAGATCACTGGTATCAGAATAATCATCGAGTGAGAATCGGAAGATGGCGTGAAAACCTAACAAGTATGGAACAGGAGAGCATAACTAATCTCCTTTCATCCCTACTGACTCGTCTGGGCTATCCTACTGATTAGAGAAGAAAAATGACTGTAATATGTATTGCTGGAATGCACCGCTCTGGCACATCAATGGTGGCGCGGTTGTTGAATTTGAGCGGGATATACCTTGGTCCGTCGAAAGAGCTCATGCCTCCTGCCCCAGATAACGCTGAAGGGTTTTGGGAAAACATAAGATTTGTTGAAATTAATGAGCAAATTTTACAAAAACTAAAGGGCGGCTGGGACTTGAGTCCAAGAACTGGATTTGATTGGACCGCATCACCAGAATTTGCTTCATTAAGAGAGCAGGCAAGCAACCTAATAAAAGAATTTAATGATGCAAGTAATTTTTGGGGCTGGAAAGACCCGCGAAATTCACTCACTCTACCATTTTGGAGACAGCTTGTCCCCGGTCTTAAAGTGATTATTTGTTTGCGGAATCCGCTTGAAGTAGCGAACTCGCTTACCAAACGCGGGTTTAATTCAACGGCATTCGGTATCAACCTTTGGAATAATTACAATATGAATTTGCTTGCTTATATAACTCCACCAGAACGATTAATAACCCATTATGATTCTTATTTTATTGAACCTGAGACTGAACTAGATCGTCTACTCAAATTTATCGGGCTGTCGCCAAGCGAAGATGCCACCATAGCCGAAGTATGCAGGTCAGCAACACTATCCCTCAAGCACAACCATGCAACCTTTGATGATCTTGAAGCCCTAAAAAGTGATGGTTTCAAAGAAGCGGTAGATCTGTATGTCCAGATGTGCATGCAAGCTGGTTCCGTTTATTGGGGGAAAAATTTTAATGAATTTCAGGTTTCAAAACTAGAAGGTGAGATACCACCCCTTTTTGTGAGTTTCGCAGAAATGAATCATTCGCTTGTCTTTCTCTTGAAAGAGAAAGATGATGCGTTGAAAGAGAAAGATGATGCGTTGAAAGAGAAAGATAATGCGTTGAAAGAGAAAGATAATGCGTTGAAAGAGAAAGATAATGCGTTGAAAGAGAAAGATAATGCGTTGAAAGAGAAAGATAATGCGTTGAAAGAGAAAGATGCAGATTTCAATAAACAACTAGAGAATATCTACAACAGTAGAGCTTGGAAATTAGCACAATTTCTTCAAAGCTGCAAATCATCATTAGCGCCATCTGGTGGTATCTCTGATAAATTCTTCCGCTTAGCCTTCAAGGTATTTCAAGTCTGGCGCCAAGACGGTTTCAAGGGGCTGATGCAAAAACTAATAAGCAGATATGGTTGGAAGAACCCAACGTTGGTCGTTGCCTTAACTGAAAGAGAAACAGGAGCAAGTCCTAATCCGAAGGTGAGCATCATTATTCCTGTGTTTAATGGATTTCCATTAACTCGGGAATGTGTTCAAAGCATCTACTACAAAACAACCAGCGACGTTACTTTCGAAATAATCGTCGTGGATAATGCATCCAAGGATCAAACGCCAAGTTGGCTTAAGGCTGAGAGAAAAGAACAAAAGAATTTCAGAGTCTTTACAATGGAGAAAAACATGGGGTTCGGCCCGGCTGTAAATTATGGGATCGGACACAGCGGAGGAGAGTATATTGTCGTTCTGAATAATGACACAATAGTCTCATCAGGATGGCTAACTAACCTATTAGATGCAATTCAGAAAGACCCCTCGATTGGAATTGTTAGTCCAGTAACCAATTATGTGGGAGAAGGTCCACAAATTGACGAAAATGCAAAAGATTTGCCCCCAGACCTCAACATGATCGAGCAGTACGCGGGGGGGATTGCGAACAGGTCTCGAATTATCTGCGAACCTAACCGCCTTGTATTTTTCTGTGTACTTCTAAAACGTGAACTGGTCGACACTATCGGTTATCTCGATGAGAGCTATGAGAAAGGTAATTTTGAAGACGATGATTATTGCCTGCGCGCTCGAATGGCAGGCTATAAGCTTGCTATTGTTATGAATTCCTTCGTATATCACCATGGAAGCGCGACTTTTACTCATAACCGTATCTCACACAGCCAGTACATGGAACGCAACCGAGAACGCTTCTATAAGAAAGCAGGAAGAATAGCCACTTCTTCGTTTCCGTCGAAGTATTGGTTAGGAAGTCAGAACGATATAGACATTAGCATAATCGTCAGAACCAAGAATCGCCCAAAGCTATTAGAACGTGCGCTCACAAGCATTAAAAATCAAACTTTCAAGCGGTTTGAAGTTGTCCTGATAAATGATGGCGGAGAGGATATATCCGAAGTCATTGATCGGTTACGGCTTCCCGTGACCCTCGTAAGTAATGCATCCTCGGTGGGACGCACTGCCGCTGTAAATCAAGGTTTAAGCAAAAGCCGCGGAGGGTGGTTCGCCTTTCTTGACGATGATGATATCATTTATCCATGGCATCTGGAAGCACTTTTTCAAGCCATCCAAAGAAGCGGTTGCAAATTTGTCTATAGTGACTATAATCGAGCGTTATTTGTGGAGGCAAGGCGGAATATACCGGACAAACTGATCGGCTCCCCATCCTGGGAATATAGACGACCTGAGCTTCTAATCCAGAACTATATACCAGTTCACACCTGGTTATATGCACGCGATTGTTTTGATAAGTTCGGAGGTTGGGATGAGAGTCTGGATCGGCTGGAGGATTTTGAATTCCTTCTTCGGATAAGCGAAGCGTATGACTTTTGCCATTTGAAGAAAGTGACCTCCGAATACAGATATTATCTTGACAGTGCTAACTCTATATATACTGATCGACAAAAAACCCTAGATGCTTTGCAGTATATTTATAAACGCTACCCCGTTGCTGACCAAGAATCGATTTCCAGAAGAGAAGATGTTATCATCGGCATGAAAAACCAGATTCGAGTCATTGAAGCATTGAAGGAGAACGCAGACGATGAAAAGACAGCTGTCAGAGAGATTGTTCGTCTGGTTACGGGTTTATGATACAGATGAATTATATGAATTATCACTCCAATGGCTTCCTCTAGCAACAATCATTGTGATTGTCAGCAATCAGCAGATCACAAAAACGGCATGAAAGTAATTCGCAGAAGTAGGCGAAAAGGCTGGATATTTGGTGCGTAAGGTGCGTAACATCAGTTATTTACATATACCAGGCACGGTCACAAATTATGGATGGGAGGCACAATAAAGAATCCGTTTCGTGGAGTACTAATTATCATGAAGCCCGAAGTTTTCTTAAATACGCCTTTTCGAGCCCTTCAACGATATCGAGACCTCGCTTACTTGGCTTCGGCACTGGTACTACGGGTTTTCGGGGTCTTGGCATCTCTTAAATTCGATGGCCTTGTTATGCCAATATTGTATTTGCTTGGAAAATATAAGCGGATGCGAAAGAGGCTTTTCGCGGCCGATCATGCATTTAAGATAACGTCATTTGGAAAATGGCTGAAAAACCACGAATTCCTGAGCACCTCAATTGTTTTCCTCGCCCTCATATTATTGTTCTTTTCTCCCACTTTGGTGCAGGGAAAACTTCCTCTAAGCACTAGTTATCTGTATCAAATGAGCCCGTGGGCCTCTTACAGTCAGCAATTTAAACCGGATATGGTCAGCAATAACGTACTTAGCGATGTGTACGATTCTGGTATTCCCATGATGAATTTTTTCTATACTGAAATTCACCATGGAGAGTATCCTCTTTGGGTGCCGTATGTAAACAGCGGGATACCTTATGGCTTATTGCTGCCGAGCGCCATATTTACAATACATTTTCTAGCAATTATTTTGGCAGGCACGAAGTGGGGAACCATACTTTATATGTCTCTGAAGATCTACATAGCTGGGATCTCTACTTATTATTACCTTCGGTATCGCCAATTTGCGCGATTCTCTGCGCTGTTTGGCAGCCTGACACTAATGTTTTCTGCATATATTATCGTAAATGGTATGGAGGAAGTTGCCGATTCGGTAGTTTACGCGCCGGTTATTCTATACTTCGCTGAACGCTTCATCAGAGAAAAGCAGCCCTGGCTGTTTTACGGTTTGATTATTTCGGTAGCGGTGACATTCGCTTCGGGATTTCCGTCAGTCACTATGTATACGCTCATAACTGTTACGATCTATCTTGCATATCGAAATTTAGTAGAAATTCGAGATCAAGCATTTTCGCATAGAATTAAAAATCTTTTTTATATCGCTTCTGCTTTCTTAATTGGTATTTTATTGCTGTCATTTACGCTATTGCCCACTTATGAGTTTTTCAAAGATGTGAATATAGGTTACCGGGTTGGTCGAGGGGCAATTACTCTCAATTGGATAGCTGTCGGACGCCTAATAAATCCAAATACGTGCGGAAACCCAGTCGAGAGTGCCTGGGTGTGCAAAGGAAATTACAACACCTCTGCCCTATATACAGGACTTTTACCATTAATGCTTGTCCCTTTTAGCTTGGCCAACAAGAAACATAGAACAACATCGTTGTTTTTCTTTGGGGTTGCCGTGCTAATTTTAATAATTGTCTTTGGTGTAGGCTCAGCAAACGAGATTGTTGGCAACCTTCCACTTTTCAATTTCAACCCTAATACGAGAATGATTGCCTTGCTCCCGCTTTGCGCTGCCTTTGTTGCGGCAATAGGAGCAGACCAATTAACAAAGACAAATAATAGAATGGGTTATTTATCAATAATATTCTTTGCACTGTTGATAGGATGGTGTATCTATTTCTTTGACAACTTCCCCCTAGCTTCTGCTGTTGATAAGTTGACAAGGGAATATTTTTTGAATCAACGATTCTTCACAGTTATGCTTTTGTTGTGTTATTCTCTCATTATTGTACTTTTGCTCGCTATCAAAGAGAGAACCTTCATTACAGGTATAAGAGTTCTACTTCTTGCTATAAATTTTGTAGAGCTTTCCCTTTTCTTCGGGGATTATCAGGGAGCCAGCTATCCAGAAACTTTTTATCCGGAGACCCCAGCTATCACTTTTCTTTCCTCCAAATTGCCAAACTATGAGAGGATAGCCATTATCGGCCGACATTTTGTTCCCAACATGCCTTTATACTATTCGATCAATTCCTTGACTGGCCACGCATTTGCAGACGTAGCCTTCAAGAGCGATTTAGACCTCATTAACCCGGGAATATATGCCAATGGCACCACCCAACCATTATTTTCCCCAAGCCTGATAAATCTAACATCTCCTTTACTAGATGCCTATCGCGTTCGCTATGTAGTCACTTCCCCCTCAGAGGCACCGATTTGGTGGATAAGTATGGCTGACCAAGAGGAATACAATCAAATCTATGCGCTCAATAAATTAAATTCGTTCAGTCAATCCATGACTATTGTCCGAAACGGTTATGCTGGAATCTTCGAAATTAAGATCTCGACTTCTGGAACAAAAACAATTCCAGCAAACGTAAAGATATCATCCGGAAACAATCCTTTGACCGAATTCGATGGACAGCTTGCCCAACAGGATAATGGTTTTTACTCCATTAATCTTCCAAATTTGTTGTTAAAGCAAGGACAACATATTACGTTCGAAATAACCCCTGATAAAAATTTATTGCCCGCGAATTCTGCCTTATATGCTGTAAATTTTGATATTTATAACGGCGGATCAATGATATTGGATGGGAAAGAAACAGGCGGTGATCTGGCATTCGCTTTGTTGCAATACGATTCTACAATCGCACAAAAATACAAGTTGGTTCACACTGGAGATTTAAACATTTTTGAAAACATGGACCTAGGTAATGAGCTTCCTGTGGTTAATAAATTCGTATATTCAAACCGAGCTTCTTGTGCATCAAAGTTGAACCAGATTAATCCTGCTAGTGAAGCCGTTGTAGATGACCAGGGGCTAATGAATCTTGTTAAGAACAGTCCGGATTCAAGTTCTTCGAGCGCCCAGATTCGTGAATACACTGCAAATAGTGTCCTAATAGACGCAAGCACTTATCAGGCATCCATGGTTATTCTAAGCGATACGTACTATCCGGGTTGGCAAGCGACAATAGATGGCAAACAGACCAAAATATATCGGGTGGATTGCGATATGCGCGGCATAGTAGTTACGCCGGGAAAACATGTGATTGAAATGGATTACGACCCTCTTTCCTTCAAAATTGGGCTTGGTATATCTATGTTTACATTTGTGGGCTTAGCTCTCGCCAGTGTGGTAATTGCGTGGAGACGCCCTTAATTATGTGTTATAAATGAGTAACCTTGATAATCATTGAAAGGCAAAGCGGTCGGGAAACATATCCCAAGATTTCACTTGAAAGGATAAATAATATGACTATTCGTATCCATCCAACGGCCGATGTTTCAGAGAAGGCAAAAATTGGTGAAGGCACCAGCATCTGGCATCATTCTCAGGTGCGGGAGGGCGTGAATATTGGAAGCAACTGTATCCTTGGGAAGGGCGTTTACGTTGACAACGATGTTTCAATTGGCGACAATGTTAAGATTCAAAATTATGTTTCGGTCTATCATGGGGTGACAATTGAAAATGGGGTTTTTGTTGGCCCACATGTCTGCTTCACGAATGACATGAATCCACGTGCCATCAACCCAGATGGCTCGTTGAAGGATGCGGATGACTGGGTGTTAAGTAAGACACTGATCAAGCATGGGGCGGCGCTGGGAGCCAATTCAACAATCCGCTGTGGAATCACCATTGGCGACTGGGCAATGGTCGGTTCGGGTAGTGTCGTAACAAAGGATATACCGGCTTATGGTTTGGTCTACGGAAACCCGGCGCGCTTACGAGGTTTTGTCTGCGCCTGCGGAACCAAGCTCAAAAAAGAAACCAACAAAGGACAGAATGTTCTTGCAAAATGTCCCAAGTGCGGTCAACAAATTGAAATATCATCTTATGATTGGGAGAAAATCAAATGATCAACATGGCAAAACCCCAAATTGGGGATGAAGAAAAACGGGCAGTAATGGAAGCTTTGGACTCCGGCATCCTTGCTCAAGGGCCGCGCGTCAAGGCATTCGAAGAAGCTTTTGCTTCAATGTGTGGCGTCAAGCATGCTGTGGCTACGACCTCCGGCACTACTGCACTTCATGTGGCTTTGCTGGCAAATGGGATTGGCAAGGGGGACGAGGTAATCACGTCTGCCTTCACGTTCATCGCATCAGCCAACAGCATCCTTTATGTAGGTGCCAAACCAGTTTTCGTGGATATCGATCCGCGCACCTTCAACCTGAACCCGGCACTGATCGAAAAGGCCATCACCAAAAGAACAAAGGCGATCCTGCCAATCCATCTCTATGGCCTTTCCTGTGATATGGATCCGATCATGAAAATTGCAGGCAAGCATGGATTGATCGTGATTGAAGATGCCTGCCAGAGCCATGGCGCAGAATATAAAGGTCATAAAGTAGGCTCGTTTGGTACGGGCACATTCTCGCTTTATCCCACCAAGAATATCACTTCGGGCGAAGGCGGGATGATCACTACGAATGATGATGTCATTGATGAGCATTGCCGCGTCATTCGCCAACATGGGATGCGCAAACGCTATTATCATGATGAACTCGGCTTTAACTTCCGCATGAGTGATGTTCACGCCGCAATTGGTCTTGCGCAATTAAAGAAGATTGAGAAGTTTAACGCGCAGCGGCAAGCCAACGCCAAATTCCTGAGCGAGAATTTGAAAGGTGTGGCCGTGCCATTCGTGCCCGAAGGACAGACTCATGTCTACCATCAATATACTGTTCGGGTCCCGGGCGGAAAGCGTGATGCTCTACGTGCCTATTTGCAGGATCGTGGTGTTGGTTCTGAGATATATTATCCAGTACCTATTCACAAGCAAAGTTTTTATGTTAGCGATCTCGGTTATAAGGACAAACTTGCCGAAACTGAAAAGGTGACGACTGAGGTCTTGTCATTGCCAGTTCATCCTGCTCTTAGTTCGACCGACCTGGAGACAATCGTATCGGCAGTCAATGATTTTATGGAGAGGAACGGATGAAAGTTGCTGTAATCGGTGTGGGTTCAATGGGCAAGAACCACGCCCGTGTGTATAGTGAACTTTCTGAAGCGAATCTGGTCGCTGTAGCAGATGCCGATCAAAAATTAGCTGATGTTGCCGCGGAAAACCTCGGTGTGCGGGCCTATACTGATTACTGCAAAATGCTTGAGAAAGAAAAGCCTGATGCAGTTTCCATTGCTGTGCCAACTGCCCTCCATGAGGAAGTTGGTCTTGCCGTGCTCGAATCTGGAGCACATGTGTTGATCGAAAAGCCGATTGCCGCGACGCAGGCCGAGGGCCAGCATCTCATCGACAAAGCATCCACGGTCAATCGCCAGCTAATGGTTGGACACATCGTCCGTTTCAATCCTGCCATTCAGGTACTCAAGCAAAAATTGGTAGCAGGTGAACTTGGCCGTATCTTTCAGGTCTTTTGTCGTCGCGCTGGTCCATTTCCGGCGCGCATTCGTGACGTAGGTGTAGTCATAGACCTCGCCCCACACGATGTGGACATTATGCGCTTTCTGGTTGGATCCGATCCGGTGCGTGTATATGCCGAGACCGAACAGCGGATTCATACGGATCATGAGGACTTGCTGTGGGGCACGCTCCGCTTCGCGGATGGGACGATTGGGGGCCTTGAAATCAACTGGCTCACGCCTACAAAACTTCGCGAGGTGCTTGTCGTTGGGGAACGTGGTATGTTTCGCGTGGATGACCTGACACAGGATCTCT
This sequence comes from Chloroflexota bacterium, assembly GCA_021796315.1. The sequence continues at coordinate 6,526 of JAJYOH010000077.1, read as the reverse complement.
ACTTCTTCGAGAATGCACAAGCCAAAGACATTCAGTGGACTGCGCTTGCAACATTAAGAGGCGTGAGCGAGGGTAGCATGATCCGGTATGCCATTCCGCGTTATGAACCGCTCAAAGCGGAGCTGCAGGCTTTCCTAAAAGCTATTCAAAATGGTTCTTCCGTTCCAATCACGGGCGAAGATGGATTATCTGCCTTGAAGATTTCACTTGCATTGGTCCAATCAGGATTGAAACATCAAATCATAGTGGTCAACTGAAAAAGCATTAATAGGCTTGGCATTTTGAGATGTCAGTCTCGTTTCCATGCCAGAGGTGCAAACTGATTCATGGATGAACTTCGAAGAAAGGTTGTAAATAAGTCGGCGCGTATCGCTGTGATCGGGCTCGGCTATGTTGGCTTACCAGTGGCAGCCCTGTTCGCGGAATCCGGCTTCGATGTTCTCGGCATCGAGATACTTAAGGAGCGTGTTGAAAAGATAAATGCTGGAGAATGTCCGATCGAGGGTGAAGAACCAGGTCTTGCTGATTTACTTTCGAAGATGGCGAAATCGGGGCGCCTGCACGCTACAACGGATTACGGCAGACTCAGAGATCGGGATATTGTCTTGATCGATGTTGAAACTCCAGTGGACGACCAGAATATTCCCCGTTATGAGGCCTTGCGGGCATCGCTATTAAGCCTTGCACAGGTATTGAAAGCTGGTGCGTTAGTGATTGTTGAATCTACAATCGCGCCGGGAACGATGAGTAATGTCGTCTTACCTTTGCTTGAGGGAAAAAACGCCAGAAAAGTAAATCGCGATTTTTATCTTGGCAATTGTCCTGAGCGCGTCATGCCGGGAAAGTTGCTTAAGAACTTACGGACAGTTAGCCGTGTCGTTGGTGGAATGACGCCGGAGACAGCAACAATAATGGTTGACTTATATCGGCACATCGTTAGTGCTGATCTTGATCCTGCTGACTGCATTACTGCCGAATTGGTTAAAACGGCAGAGAATGCTTACCGCGATGTTCAAATCGCGTTTGCAAATGAGGTCGCTCTGATCTGCGATGCGGTAGGCGGCGATGTGTGGAAAGTTCGTGAACTTGTCAACAAAAGTCCGATGCGGCAAATGCACCTGCCCGGTGCAGGTGTCGGTGGTCATTGTATTCCAAAAGATCCATGGTTGCTAACCTATGGCGTGAAAGATAAGAATGTGCCCTTGCACATAATTCCCGCCGCGCGAGCGGTGAATAATTACATGCCATTGTACGTGGTAGACTTAATCGAAAAAGGGCTTTTATCTTCTGGACTCCAGTCTCGTGAGGCGAAAATTCTGATTATGGGATATTCCTATTTGGAGAATTCAGATGATGTGCGCAATAGTCCAAGCATCACACTGATAGATCGTCTTCGCGATTTGGGGGCGGAAGTGGCGATACATGACCCTTATATTGATAAATATAAAGGTGCTTTATTTGATTTAGCTAAGAATGCTGATGCTGTTGTAGTAATGGTTGCACATAGTAATTATAAGATGATTAAGTTATCAGAACTTAGGCAGGTTATGCGAACTCCCTTGCTCATCGATGGTCGGTCGGTTTATACTAAAGTGCAGGCTGAACAGGCTGGTTTCAAATATATAGGGTTGGGCAAAGGCTAAACCGCTTCAAGGGAGAACTATGTTCAAGGGAAAGTCAGTTGCTGTAGTGGTCCCTGCATACAATGAAGAAAAGCTCATTGGCAGGGTAATTGATACTATGCCTATGATCGTTGACAAGATCGTAATAGTGGACGATTGTAGTAAAGACAACACTATCTCGGTGGTACAACGTTACGTTGACGAACAGCCACATCGTTTAGTGCTTATTCGCCATGAGGTGAATCAGGGAGTAGGTGGTGCCATAGCAACAGGCTATAAATGGTGCAGAGACCACGAAATCGGTGCAACTGCCGTTATGGCTGGAGATGCTCAGATGGATCCGAATGATCTGCCGGCGCTCTTAGAACCTGTTGTAGATGATGAGGTTGATTATTCGAAAGGAAATCGGTTGATCTCCGGTGAGGCTTGGAAAGAAATTCCCCGTGTTCGTTATCTCGGAAATGCCATGCTTTCCTTTCTCACGAAAATTGCTTCAGGTTATTGGAATATTGCGGATTCCCAGACAGGCTATACTGTGGCTAACCTAAAAGTGCTCAAAACAATAGACTTGGACAACATCTACAAGCGTTATGGGATGCCGAATGATGTGCTGGTTAAGCTTAATATCTACAATTTTCGTGTTTGTGATGTTGAAATTAAACCAGTCTATGGCATTGGCGAGAAATCAGGAATAAATCCTATTCGAATTATTCCCAAAATGGCATGGCGATTGTTTAAATTTTTTCTATATCGCATGGTTCAGAAATATGTTATCCGCGATTTTCATCCTCTGGTATTTTTTTATCTATCTGGTTTCATTTTGTTCAGTATAGGCCTGTTATTGGGGGTATACTTGTTTTGTTATCGCCTTCTTGTTGGATCTGTTGAAGCAACCAGTGCTCTAATGGCCATTTTCCTGTTTATTACCGGTATGCAGTCTTTGTTTTTCGCTATGTGGTTTGATATGGATTACAACAAAAAAAACTATCGAAGATAGCTGTGAATTTGCAAGCGGCCCGATTCTAGTTTTCAGGCTGAGGAGCTTCTTTTGAAATTAACTCAAAAAAATGTCATGGTTACTGGAGGGGCCGGGTTTATTGGTAGTCACTTGGTAGATAGACTCATCAAGGAAAACCCTGCTAATCTAGTCATTGTGGATAGTTTTTTCTTGGGCAATGAGGGAAATCTGGTTCAGGCGCGCAAGGCATTCCCTAGCCTCAAGCTTTATCGCATGGATGCCTCCAACCTTGCTGCTATGCACCAGCTTGTGACGAACGAAAAGATTGAGGTTGTCTTTAACCTGGCTGTAGTGCCACTGCCCACTTCACTGGAATTTCCAACATGGACGATTGAAACCAACATTGGCATTACCACAACATTTTCTGAGCTTGCACGTCATGGATACATTCAGACTCTGGTGCATTGTTCGTCATCCGAGGCCTACGGTTCAGCGCGTTATACGCCCATGGATGAGAGACATCCTCTAACCCCGTGTACACCTTATGCAGCCAGCAAGGCTGCCTGTGATCATGTTGTATTCTCTTATCGAGAGACATATGGTATTGATACTGTAGTTGTAAGACCGTTCAACAATTTTGGGCCGCGTCAGAACCAGGGAAGCTATGCTGGAATAATTCCTATCGTCGTTCGCCGTGTGTTGAGCAAAGTCCCGATTGAGATATTCGATGATGGCGAGCAGACACGTGACTTTATCTTTGTTCGAGATACAGCCGAGGCGATAGTGCAGATCTATGAGCAGGAAAAAACGCGCGGACAAGTGATCAATATTGCTTCTGGTCAGGAGACATCCGTAAACACGCTGATCTCAAAATTGACGGCGGTTATGGGCGTCCCGGATCATCCGGTGTTTCATTCCGCGCCCAGGCCGGGTGATGTGCGCCGCCACTGCGGAGATGTAAGTCTCCTAAGCCAGTTCACTGGATTCAAGGCGGGCACGATCTCGGATGAAATGCTTGCGGAAACCGTTGATTGGTATAGGAGTGTGATGCAATTATGATTCGTTTGAATATTCCGTTCACAGATGAGCGCGAGCTTGAGGAAATTGCCAAGGTCCTTTCAACAGGCTATCTCACACAAGGACCAAAGACTGCTGAATTTGAGCAAAAAGTGGCCGAATATATTAGGTGTAAGTATGCGTTTGCAATGAGTTCTTGTACAACGGCATTACATCTTGCTCTGGTTGTGCTGAACATTGGCACTGGTGATGAAGTGTTGGTATCTGATTTCACTTTTCCCGCGACGGCCAATGTAGTTGTTCAACAGGGCGCAAAGCCCATATTAGTAGATATAGATCTCGATACCTTTACCATGAATATTGAGGATTTGCGTCAAAAAATCACGGAACGTACCAAAGCCATTATTCCAGTGGACGCCTTTGGCTGTGCAGCCAACTTTGACCCCATTAATAAGATTGCAGCAGAACATAACATTCCAGTCATAGAGGATGCCGCGACTGCCATAGGCACGAAATATTATGATCGTTTTTGCGGTAACTTGACCACTTTGGGCTGTTTCAGCTTTCACCCACGGAAGGTCATCACTACCGGTGAGGGCGGAATGATCACGACAAACGATGATCAATTGGCAGAACGTATCAAACTTCTCCGTAGCCATGGCGGTGTACGCAAAGGAAACTGGTATGAGTATGAAGCTCAGGGCTTCAATTATCGTCTGAGCGACGTGCAGGGTGCGATTGGCGTGGCACAAATGGAAAAACTGCCGATGCTCATCGAAAAGAAGCGGCGCATGGCCATCATGTTATCGGAACTTATTTCTGAAATGCCGGGTGTTCGCGTGCCTACTGAGCCGAAATGGGGCGGGCATATTTATCAGTCTTATGTGATTATGGTGGATGAACACCTTAACCGTGATCGTATTGTGGATGCAATGAAGTCACGCGGAGTAGAGACAACGCTGGGTACTTATGCGCTTCACGACCAACCATTCTTCCAGGACAAGTTTGCATACAAGAGGGGACAATTGCCCGGCTCGCACGCTGCCTTTACAAGAACAATTACGTTGCCACTTTATCCGCAGATGAGCGAAACGGATTTGGATACGGTCGCGTCTGCTCTCAGCCAGTCAATTGCAGTTCAGATGTAGGCTGCCACTCATGATCAAGAGAATCATTATTCTGGGCGTCGGCGGCAATTGCATTGATATCCTAGATTCCATGCTGGATATTAACGATGCGCAAGGCAAACAAATCTATGACTGCATTGGTTTCCTGGATGACGACCAGAAGAAGTGGAATCAAACGTATTATGGTGTGAAGGTGTTGGGCCCCTTATCATCAGCACAAGAATATGGCGATTGTTTCTTTGTATTTGGGATTGGAAGTGTTTCAAATTTTTGGCGACGCCAGGAGATTTTGCTGAACACAGGTATCCCCTTTGAGCAATTCGAAACAATCATTCATCCTACCGCATCGGTTTCTCGGACGGCTAAAATAGGAAGGGGAAGTGTAGTGCTTCAGCATGTAACCATTGCAACCAGCGCCGCGATAGGAAAGCATGTCTACGTCTTGCCAAACTCAGTTATAAGCCACGATGATATGATTGGTGACTTCACAACGATTGCGGGCGGCGTTTGCATATCAGGGAATGTTCATATAGGCTTTTCTTGTTATATTGGGACCAACGCCGCTATACGCGATGGGGTAACGATCGGTGACACCTCACTGGTTGGAATGTCTAGCGTTGTTCTGAAAGATGTATCAGAGAATACCGTGGTGACAGGGAATCCTGCTAAGCTTTTTCGCAAGGTGAGATAGAATTAGTGAGGAAGAATGATCGTTATTGTTGATTATGGAATGGGCAATTTGGGTTCAATTCTGAACATGCTCAAAAAAATCGGGGATCCAGCTGCAAAGATATCTTCTGATCCAAAAGACATTGAACAGGCAGATAAGCTTATTCTTCCCGGTGTAGGTGCGTTTGATACTGGTATGCAACGTTTGCGTGAGGCTGGTCTGATTAGTCTACTTAACGAGAAGGTTCTGAAAGCAAAGACGCCGACTTTGGGTATCTGTTTAGGAATGCAGTTGATAACGAGAGGTAGTGAAGAGGGTGAGTTGCCGGGTCTTGGGTGGATAGATGCGGAAACTATCCGCTTTCGCCTTGACCCTAAGCAGTCAATGATGAAAGTCCCACACATGGGTTGGAATTCTATCAAGATCCAGCGTGAGGGAGTGCTATTCAAGAATATGTACCCAGATGCCCGCTTTTATTTTGTTCATTCTTATCATGTGGTTTGTCGAAACCCAGATGACGTATTGGCGACCACTGATTATGGCTATGATTTTGTCTCTGCATTACAACGGGACCACATTCTGGGTGCTCAGTTTCACCCAGAAAAGAGTCATAAGTTCGGGATGAAATTGTACAAAAACTTTGTGGAGTTCGCCTGATGTTGAAGACTCGGGTGATGCCCTGTCTCTTGTTAAAAGATGGGGGGTTGGTTAAAACAATCAAGTTCAAGGACCCTGGTTATGTGGGTGATCCCATTAACGCTATCCGCATTTATAACGAGAAGGAAGTGGATGAATTGATCTTTCTTGATATTACTGCCACACTCGAAAACCGCGAACCACCGTATCAGACGCTTTCGGAAATCGCTAGCGAGTGTTTTATGCCTGTAACGTACGGCGGTGGTATTCGGGATGTAGGGCAAATTCGTAAAATTCTGAGTCTTGGTATTGAGAAGATTTCAATCAACAGTTATGCAGTTGAGAATCCGGATTTTGTTCAAGCCGCAGCCGATAAATTTGGTAGTTCTACTATTGTAGTTTCGATTGATGCCCATCGCAAACTGTTTGGGGGCTATGAGGTTTATACGCGGGGTGGGCGTAAAGCTACCGGATTTAACCCTGTTGAATTCGCTAT
>JAJYOH010000573.1 GCA_021796315.1 Chloroflexota bacterium | reverse complement strand
AATTTATGGATGGCGAAATGTTCTGGTATCTGGGAAAACTTTATCCGCTGGAATTAAGTGAGCGACGCCGTCCGCTTCTTTCCCTCGACGAAAAATTTACTCTGTTTCGAGCGGCGCATTCCAGCGCCCGTGCCATTTTTGAGCGCTGGTATCGTGAACAGGCACAGCAGATCATCCCGGAGCGGGTCGCTTATTACGCGGCGAAGTATAACTTTACTTGCAAGCAGATCAAAATCACATCTGCGCGTACACGTTGGGGATCATGCAGCACGCGCGGTACATTAAGTTTTGCCTGGCGGCTCATCATGTCTCCGTTGGATGTGGTGGATTATGTTGTTGCGCATGAACTGGTCCATCTGCGAGAGCATAATCACTCCAGGAGTTTTTGGAGCGGGGTTGAAGAGATCATCCCGGATTATAAAAAGAAGGTGAAGTGGTTGAAGGTCAACGGGCATTTGTTGACACTGGACTGATGTTTTCCGTAAATATGATACCAAACATCCAAATAGAAAAATGGGGGATGGGATTGTAGATGAAAACTTTTATACTGGAAGCATGAAACTAAAAAACATCCTCCTTCTATTGTTTGTGTTTGCGGCGGCCTGCGGAACTCTTCCGCAGATTGTTGTCACCCCGGCAACTCCAGCTAATCCAACGGCTGCCCCAATTTCGCCACCGACTCTTGCGCCTGCAGCTCAAAGCTCGATCAGCGTTCCACCATCCACATCTGTGTCAGGTTCGAGCGCTGTGCTGGTGGATGTGTCTGCTGACAATGTGATGTTGCGTTCCAACCCGGGAAAACTCTTTCAGGCCATCCGCACGTTGAGCAATAAGGAAACATTGACGGCCTTTGGCCGCTCACCGGGTGATGATTGGCTCTTTGTCAAAACGCCCGATAACCAGGCGGGCTGGGTCTCTGCTTCATTTGTCACCATTGCTCCGATGGAGGTGGGGTTGCTGGCCGAAATCAAGCCGACCGATGTTCAGGTAATCCATGGTAATGTGACGGATGCCAATCAAACTCCGATCAGCGGCGTTGGCTTTGCTTTGTCACAAGGCCAGAGCCGGGATGATGCTGCGACCACTTCGAGCGGCGACTTCTATTTTTACCTGCCGCTATCGACCAGCGGAACATGGCAATTGGGCTATGTTTCATTGGCCTGTACGAGCAATGCCATGTCTGCAAATTGTAAATGCGCTGCAACTCCGTGTGGACAACCTGATCCATCTTCGATGACGATCAACATGCCTTTGCAGGGAGTATTGAACTTTGTTTGGAAATAAAACCACCAGGCTTGCTTCTCTCAATTGATCCGGTCTTATAAAAAGTCCGCCGGGTTCCAAAACCTTGGCGGACTTTTGTTTAAATTATAACAAATCTATCCGTTGTTTATGATGCCCAGGGCGGAAAACCATCCATCCAACCTGATCTGAATAAAATATCCGATTGCCAGGATGAGCAGCACATAAAGGCCTGTGGTCAACCAATTGCGTGTGAGCTTGTGAGTCAAAAAATCTCGTCCACGCTCGCCGAAGAGCACCATCATCATGCTCGATGAGAACGTGAACAGAAATAGATAAATTCCAAAAGGCGAGTAGCTGACGGTCGTCTCGCCTTGGTACACATCGTAAATAGGCAGGAAAACCAAATAGCCGCTGATTAAAAGCCCGGTCAGCAATATCCAAAACCCTAGTGTTCTAGCCTGGCGATTCTCTGTCTTTGGATCATTTAATAACTGCATATTACCTCTGTTCTTTAAGTATCAATCGGATTTAAAAGATTTGCTGCCGCGTGTCCGCTTGACCTCAGATCGTTTCTTCTTGGATTGTAACCGCTTCTCTCTCGACCCGGCAGTGGGTCTCGTTTTCTGACGATACTTCGGCTCTTCGAGCGATTTCCGTACAAGCGCAACAAATCGCTCGATTGCATCGGCGCGATTTTGCTCCTGTGTTCTAAATCGTCGTGCCTCGATAATGAGAATGCCTTCATTTGTTACGCGCCTGCCCGCTGATTTGATCAGCCGCGATTTGACATCAATTGATAAAGTATCATTTCCCCAAATATCAAAACGTAATTGCGCCGCTGTCGCCACCTTGTTGACATTTTGCCCGCCCGGTCCCGCTGCGCGGATATAGTCGAAGGTCAGTTCGCGTTCGTCAATATTGATTGCAGAAGTGATTTTCATAATTAAAAAGAGCAGGGGCGCAGCATTGCTGCGCCCCTGCAAGATTGGCGGGTTAGAACATCAGGCTGTTGATCTTGTCGATCATAGCGGGAGCCGGCCTGAGGTCCGTTTCGGTGAGGCGGTTGAGTGGGGCATCGGTCAGGTTGTAAGTGTCAGTCAGCGCGGGCTTGCTGGTATCCACATAAAGGAGTCCCGTGATGAGCCAGTTATTGCGCTGGGCTTCTTCCATCACGCGCAAAGCCTCGAAGCGATTGGCCGGGTCGTAACCTTTTTCGAGATTCTTCAAAATGACAACCGATCCATCGTGCATGTTCACTTCGCGGATTTCGCCTTCTTCCATTTCGCGTTCGAGCACGATCTCATTGCGTGGAGCGATGTATGTAATGTCATGCAGAGGCTCTTCGTGGTCCTTTCCCCAGGCATAAGAATGGAAAGTGTTGTCCTGGTTGTTGAAGGTCACGCACGGGCTGATGATGTCGAGCAATGCGATGCCGTTGTGCGCAAGCGCGGCCTTGAGCAATTCCTTGACCTGCTTGGGGTTGCCCGCGAAAGAGCGCGCCACGAAAGTTGCGTTGGATGCGAGCGCTTCCATGCAAATATCGATCGGCATGTATTGATTGACGCCTTGATGCTTGAGGCTCAAGCCAACTTCGGATGTGGCCGAGAACTGGCCCTTGGTAAGCCCATACACGCCGTTGTTCTCGACGATGTAAACCATGTTGACGTTGCGGCGCACGATATGTTTGAATTGTCCCATGCCGATGCTGGCAGTATCGCCGTCGCCCGAAACGCCAAGACCTTTCATGTGGTGGTCGCCAAATAGCGCGCCGGTTGCGATGGATGGCATGCGTCCGTGCAGGCTGTTGAAGCCGAATGAACGGTTCATGAAATAAGTCGGCGATTTGCTCGAACAGCCGATGCCGCTAAATTTCACAACATTTTCTGGCACGACGTTCAATTCGTATAAAGCGGCAATGATCTGATTTGAAATCGAGTTGTGTCCGCAGCCCTGGCAGAGCGTGCTGGGCGCGCCGCGGTAATCATTTTTTGCGAGACCGGCCAGGTTTACCTGTACGTTTGTGCCGGCCATTGGAAGAGTTTCAGTCATAGTTTTCTCCTTCTCACGTCATTGCGAGCCGAGCGAAGCAATCTCACAATGGCATGATCTTTGATAATTATTTCTTTTTGCCTTTGGACGTAGTCGTCGATTTTGCGCGCGTAACCTTTTTCGCCGCAACTTTCTTCGACGCTTTGGCTCGCCTCAACGCAGGCTTTGAAGCGGCCACCGTTTTCTTTGCCTGCGCTTTGGCTGGAGATTTTTTCGCAACACTGACAGCTTTTGCTGTTACCGGCTTTTTGTATTTCGCCAAAATCCCTTCGCGTACCCACTTGGCAGATGCAGGCAACCCGTCACCGAACGCCACAGATTGGAAGCGTGTAGCATATTCGGGATAATCGATCTTTAGCAATTGATCCAACTGACCGTCGCGATTCATTTCAACCACGAAGACTTGATCGTATTTCTTGA
>JAJYOH010000572.1 GCA_021796315.1 Chloroflexota bacterium | reverse complement strand
ACTTGAGCGCATTCGATACAAGATTGATGAGCACCTGCTCGAGGCGGGTTTCATCGCCGACGATGACGGGAAAATTTTTCGGGAAGTCGGTGACGAGTTTATGTTTCGGAGCCTGCGCTGAAAATTTTTCGGTCACGCGGGACGCCAGAGCGGGGAACGATACATCGGCCTGATTCAAGCTGAGGCCTCCGGCTTGCAAACGCGAAGCATCCAGCAGATCATCGATCATCTTCGACAAACGATCCGCTTCTTCTTCGATGACGGCCAGGCTGTCGCTGATCACGGCGCGATCCCATTTGGCATCGTCGCGCCGCAGTGTGGACGCGTATCCTTTAATCAGCGCAACCGGTGTGCGTAATTCGTGGCTGACGATGGAAATAAAAGTCGACTTGATTTCTTCAGCGGTGCGGAAGTGGGTAATGTCGCGCACGCTGACGATGACATTGCGAAGCTTGCCGTCCTCTGATAGAAGCGGCGCATACGTCACGCCGACGGGGATGGGAGGCGGAAGCGGCCGTTCGAGATCACCTTCGACATAAAGCGTGGCGTTTGGCGTGAGCGGCCAGCCGTTTTGTTCAGCTTCGTCAAGAGTCCTGCCTTGCGGTTCTTTTTTCCAGCGGATGACTTCGCTGTGATGTTTGCCGACGATTTCATTGCGTGATTGCCCCAACATTTTTTCAAAGGCGGTGTTGCATCGTTCGACGGTGTGATCGCCTTTGAGAATTAAAATGCCGTCTGCGGCGGAGTCGAGAAGCGCATCGAGACGTTGTTTCTCGTAGGAAACCTGTCCGTAAAGTTGAGCGTTATAAACTGCGACTGCGGCCTGGTCCGCAAATGATTGAAGAAGCACGCGGTCGTTGGGAGTGAAGAGATCGGGGTAGTTACGGAAAATGAAAATTACGCCGATGACTTGTCCATGCGCGGCGAGCGGCAGTCCCGTGCCGTTGAGCAGGCCGAGTGTCGCGGTGTAAGTCAGCTCTTGCAACATGCGGTTGAGTTCACGCACATCCAGTTCACGGACTTTTTCTTCGGCGAGTAGTGGTTCGAGATAACTTAAGAATGCGGGTTGAATCCTGTGGGCGGCAGCCACATGCCAAGCTTCAGGTTGTTTCAACGCGATAAGCCCGGCCTGTCCGGCCAGCATTTCGATGGAGATGCGCAAAATGCGCGCCAACAGTTTCTCAAGGTCAAGTTCCTGAGTCAGCAGGCGGGCAATTTCGAGCAGGTAATCGCGTTGGCGGACGCGGAAGTCAGGGAGCATGGAGAGATTTTATCACTGGCGTTTTTGTGAGGCTATATGAGTTCTATTAACAAATACATCTCACCGATGTAAATCAGTGAGATGTATAAGTCATTTAAATTGCGACAACCTTACCTCATTTCTTTTTCTGCAACCCCGATCACTTCTTCGAAAATCTTCAATCCTTCATCGATCTCAGGCTTTGAGATGGAAAGCGGCGGCGCGATGCGGATGACACTCTTGCCGCACGACAGCATCAGCAGGCCGTGTTCGAAAGCCAGCTCAACGACACGGTCGGTCAATTCCTTGGCGGCTTCTTTTGTGTCGCGGTCCTTGACAAATTCCACGCCGATCATCAGACCCTTGCCGCGTACTTGCCCAATGCTCGGATGACGCGCCTGGATTTCCTCCAAAGCGTCCATCGCATACTGGCCGACTTCCGCTGCGTTCTGCATATATTCTTTTCCGATCAAGTCTATGGTCGCCAAAGACGCGGCACAGGAAATCGGATTTCCTCCGTAGGTGTTACCGTGCGTGCCAAGTTCCCAATCCATGACTGATTTGCGGGCGATGCACGCGCCGAGCGGCATGCCCGATGCGATGCCTTTGGCCGCCGTGATCATGTCCGGCTCGACGCCGAAATGTTCAATGGCCCACCATTTGCCGGTGCGCCCCATGCCGCATTGGACTTCGTCCAAAATCATGAGAATGCCGTGTCTATCGCACAACTTTCGCAACGCCGGATAAAAGTCATCTGGCGGAACAATATATCCGCCCTCGCCCTGAATCGTCTCAACCAGAATTCCAGCCACATCCTTCGGCGGAAGAATTTGATTTAATATGTCTTCTTCAATATAACGAACGACTGCTTCGCCGTAACCTTCGCCCTTGCGGCGTTCGAGTACCGGGCGGTATGGATTGGGAAATGGCGCGTGTGTCACGCCGTTCATTAGTGGATAAAACCCGCTGTGATATTTGGCCTTGCTGGCGGTGAATGTCACCGCGCCCATTGTGCGTCCGTGGAAGGCGCCGGTAAAACCGATAAAGTTCGAGCGCTTGGTGTGATAGCGCGCCAGCTTGATGGCGGTTTCCACCGCCTCCGTGCCGGAGTTGGTCATGAATGAAAGCGCGTCCTCCTCAAAGGGCGCAATCTCATTTAGTTTCTCAGCCAGTTGAATCCATTTCTCGTGATAAAAATCTGAAGAAATATGAATGAACTTCTCAGCCTGTTCCTGAATGGCTTTGACTACTTTAGGATGTGCGTATCCGGTCGATACCACTGCAATGCCGCCCATGAAATCTAAAAAGCGGTTGCCGTCCACGTCCCACACTTCTGTGCCTTTACCATGATCCATCACGAATGGATAACCGCGCGGATACGAGGGCGAAATCACTTTATGATCGCGTTCGATCAGTGCTTTGGCTTTGGGGCCGGGCAGATTTAATTTGGTCATACACTCTCCTTGTTTGCAAATTGCAGCTTCAATTGCGCCAAGGCCAGCGCACCGAGCAGGCCAGCATCATCACCTAAGGCGGCCATTTCAATTCTTAGATCTTCAAGATAGCGTGGGTGAAAGACATGCTTTTGAAGGCTGATATGGAATGGGTCGAACAATAATGGGCCGACCTGCGAAACTCCCCCGCCAAAGATAACGATGGATGGATCGAACGTGTGCAGGAAACTTGCGACGCCGATGCCGAGATATTCACCCGCACGCTGATATGCAGACTTCGCCAGTTCGTCGCCTTGCATGGCGGCATCCGCCACCTGACGCGCCGTCAGATTCACATCACTCTTCAAGCTGGACCTCGCGCCGGATTCCATTTCACTGAGCGCGTATCTGACAATGGCTGGTCCCGACGAGAAAGATTCAAGATGGCCGTAAAACCCACAGGAACAAATCGGCCCGTCCGGGTCGATGATTACATGACCGAGCTCGGCGGCCATGCCATGAGTTCCCTGCAGAAGTCGGTCGTTGATGATGACACCACCTCCGATCCCAGTGCTGACCGTGAGGTACAGCACATCATGATGCCCTTTGCCCGCGCCAAACTTCCATTCACCAAGCCCCGCCAGATTCGCATCATTATCAAGGAATACAGGGATTTTGAAATAGTCCGAAAGTTTCGGCACAAGCGGAAAGTTGTGCCACTCTTGGATATTTGGCGTGGCCAGGATGTAGCCCGAGTGAGGGTCAAGCGGTCCTGGCGATGCGACTCCGATCACAGCAACGCTCCCGTCTTTTGGCCAAACGGATTCAATGACTTTGACAAGTCTTTCGTAGACCCCCGGTTCATTTGCCTGAGTTTTGACGCGCTGGTGGTGGATGGGCTGGGTGTTGTCTGATTCGTAAGCGGCGGCGCGCAAGTGCGTTCCGCCTATGTCTACTGCGATAATTGAACCCATGAGCGCAATTATACCGTAACCCATTTGACCAGCCTTTATTTTGCGCATCGTTTATGACGATATGGGGAATGAAAAGGTTCAAAAT
>JAJYOH010000076.1 GCA_021796315.1 Chloroflexota bacterium | reverse complement strand
TACGCATCGCATCTGCACACAAAACGGCGGAACACGCGCTGGCGATTCTCCGAAAATATGAAGCTGATCCTCGGCCTAAGGTTTTTATTACCGTGGCGGGGCGCAGCAACGCCTTGAGCGGATTCACCGACGGGGCAGTGAGCGCGCCCGTGATTGCCTGCCCGCCAGTGAGCGAAGCATTCGGCGGCGCGGATATTTTTTCGTCGCTGAGAATGCCGTCGGGCATCGCGCCTGCAGTTGTGCTGGAACCTGTCAACGCGGCGTTGTTGGCGGCGAAAATTCTGGGACTGGTAAATGCCCAAGTGCGGGAGCAGGTAAAGGCGAGTCAGAGGCGGGCGGCGGAAAAAATTCTGGAGGACGATGCAAGTGTCCAGTAGTCGGTTCGCAGGTGACCATCCAAAAGAAGAGTGCGGCGTGATCGGTATCTTCGCTCCGAACGAAGCTGTGGCGCGCATGGCTTTCTTTGGATTGTATGCGCTTCAACATCGCGGACAGGAAGCGGCGGGCATTGCGGTGGCGGATGGCCGCACGATGTCGATCCATAAAGGCGTTGGAATGGTGTCACAGGTTTTTACATCATCTGCCATGGCGAATCTGACCGGGCATTACGCCATCGGACACACGCGTTATTCAACGACCGGTTCATCGTCGGAGCGCAATGCGCAGCCTTTTATGATCGAGACCATGCACGGGCCGCTGGCGCTGGCGCATAATGGAAACCTGGTGAATTCGGCGGAGTTGCGCGATGAATTGATGAAACAAGGCGTGGGGCTTTCATCATCGTCTGATACCGAAGTGATGACGATGATGCTGGCGCGTAATGGCGGGGCGACCTGGGAAGAGCGAATTAAATATGTGATGCAAAAATGGGTTGGCGCATATTCATTGGTTATTTTGACTCGTGACGGCGTTTATGCAGTGCGCGATCCGTGGGGATTTCGCCCGCTGTGCATTGGCCTGCTTCCAAGCGGCGGACATGCCGTGGCTTCTGAAACGGGCGCGCTGCAAACACTTGGCTGTGAAGCCATTCGCGATGTAAAGCCCGGTGAGATCGTTGCGCTCTCAAATCACGCGTTGACTGTGACGCAGGCCATTCCACCTGTCAGCCCTTCGGCGATGTGTGTGTTCGAGCATATTTACTTTGCGCGTCCCGATCAGGTGTGGGACGGGATCGGTGTGCATAAGGTGAGGCAGAAGCTGGGGGAGGAGTTGGCGCGCGAGGCCGGGATTTCATTGGACAATGCAGATGTTGTGATTCCCGTGCCTGATTCGTCCGTGCCAGCGGCGATTGGATTTTCACACGTGAGCGGCATTCCTTATAACGATGGCTTTATCAAAAATCGTTACGTTGGGCGGACGTTCATCGAGCCGACCGATTCACTTCGCAAGCGCGGCGTGGCTTTGAAGTTCAATGTGATCAACGAGAATGTGTTGAATAAACGTGTGGTGATGATCGATGACAGCATCGTGCGCGGCAATACAACGGGGCCACTGATAAAACTTTTGCGAAATGCGGGCGCGAAGGAAGCGCATGTTGCGATTACCTGTCCGCCGATTGCTCATCCGTGCTTCATGGGTGTGGACATGGGCAAACATGAAAATCTGATCGCCCATAAAAGGACTGTCGATGAGATTCGTCAATTCGTCGGCGCGGACAGCCTGTATTATTTATCGCTGGATGGAATGATGCGCGCGGTGGGCCGCGCAGACGGATTCTGTCAGGCATGCTTCACTGGGCAATATCCGATCCGGGTAAATATCGACACGGTGAAAACCGGTTTTGAACTGAGCTTGAAGTAGGAATATCATGGATGTTTTGATCATCGGTTCGGGCGGGCGTGAACATGCGATGGCATGGAAAGTCTCGCAATCACCGCGCTTGACCAAACTTTTTATCGCTCCGGGAAATGCTGGGACGGCGACTTGCGGCGAAAATATTGTGTTGGATGCAAATCGTCATTCGGATGTCATCCGATTTTGCAAAGACAGACAGATCGATCTTGTTCTCGTTGGCCCGGAGAATCCGTTGGCTGGCGGTTTGGCAGATTCGTTATCGGCGGAGGGCATCCGTTGTTTTGGGCCGAGTCAGGCTGCGGCGCAGATCGAAGCGTCGAAAGTTTTTGCAAAGAACTTCATGATGCGGCACAACATCCCAACCGCGCGGTACGCTACATTCAATAGAGTCGCAGATGCCATCGCACATCTTGATAAAGTGAGTTATCCAATCGTGATCAAGGTCTCAGGATTGGCGGCAGGAAAAGGCGTGGTCTTGCCAGAGACATATGATGAAGCCAAAGCGACTCTTGAATCGATTCTGATTGCAAAAACATTTGGCGAGGCTGGAAGTGAAGTCATTATTGAGGAGTGCCTGAGTGGACAGGAAGTTTCGTTGATGGCTTTTACAGACGGGAAGACGATCATCCCAATGCTTCCGGCGCAGGATCACAAACGTTTGCTGGATGGCGACCATGGTCCCAACACGGGCGGCATGGGCGCGTATGCTCCCGCCCCGATCTTCACCACAGATTTAATGAACCAGGCAGTTGAAACAATTTTGAAGCCAGCCATTAACGGATTGCGCGATGAAGGAACTCCGTTCGTCGGCGTTTTATATGCGGGTCTTATCCTGACTTCGAGCGGGTTCCGCGTTTTGGAATTTAATTGCCGCTTCGGCGACCCGGAGACTCAAGCCGTGCTTCCATTGCTCGAAACGGATCTGCTCGATGTTGCCGAAGCTTGTGTAAATGGCACGCTTGAGCATTTAAATATTCGTTGGAAAACTGGCGCGTCAGTTTGTGTGGTGTTGGCAAGCAAAGGTTATCCTGAAAAAGCGGAAACGGGGAAACTCGTAAAATTTGAATCTCTTCCCGCAAACATGGTTTGTTTTCATGCGGGGACAAAGATGGATGACGATCAGGTGGTCACCGCGGGCGGACGTGTATTTGGATTGACAGCCTGGGCTGATGGAATCGAATCTGCGGTCAAGCAGGTGTATGCAAATGTAAATAAAATTTCATTCGATGGAATGCAATACCGCAAAGATATTGCTCATCGTGCTTTGCAAACAACGTACGCAGATTCGGGAGTCGACATTGACGCAGGCAATCGCGCTGTTGAATTAATGAAAGATGCCGTTCGTTCAACTTACACGTCGGCTGTTCTGGCGGGCATCGGTTCCTTCGGCGGATTGTTCGATGTATCGTTTTTGAAGACATTCGATAAACCTGTTCTCGTTGCATCCACAGATGGAGTCGGCACGAAGGTTAAACTTGCGGCATCTGTTGGTCTTTATCGCGGCATCGGCCATGATATCGTCAATCATTGCATCAATGACATTCTCGTGCAGGGCGCGCGTCCGTTATTTTTTATGGACTATTTCGCCACGTCCAAACTGACTCCCGAAGTGACGGCGGAAGTTGTCACTGGCATGGCTGAGGCGTGCAAAGATGCAGGTATGGCATTGCTCGGCGGCGAGACCGCTGAAATGCCGGGAGTGTATCAACCCAATGAATTTGACGTGGCCGGAACAATTGTCGGCGCGGTTGAGCGCGATAATATTCTGCCGCGTAAAAATCTAAAGGCAGGTGATGTGCTCATCGGTCTGACGTCATCCGGTCCGCACACGAATGGTTATTCGCTCATTCGAAAAATATTTTCAAACACTCCGCTCGATACAATTTTCCCCGAACTTGGCATTCCGCTCTCAGATGCGCTTCTTGCTCCGCACAGGTCTTATTTAAATTTGATTTTAAATGTTCTTGACCAGGTCAAAGCCTTGGCTCATTTAACCGGCGGTGGATTTATCGAAAACATTCCGCGCGTTTTGCCGGATGATCTGGATGCTGTCATCCGCCTCGACACGTGGACGCCTCCGCCGCTCTGGAAGCGGATCCAGTCCGAAGGGCATATCGCCACCGACGAAATGTACCGCGTCTTCAACATGGGCATCGGCATGATTGTCGTTGCAGATAAAACGAAAGCCGCCGAAGTCCAGAAACTTATTTCCGAACCAACATTTATCATCGGCGAACTCGTTGCAGGCGAAAAGAAAGCCCGTTTGGTAACCTAATCCGTTTTTGTCCGTTTTAAAGTCCGTTGACCAAAATCCGATAAAAGGAAATTATTTATGTCATCTTCTCTCCCTCTTCGCTACGGAACCAACCCTCAACAGGCGCCTGCGCGCGTCTTCATGAAATCAGGCGCAGATTTGCCGATCACTGTTCTCAACGGTTCACCCGGATATATCAATTTGCTGGATGCGTTGAACTCGTGGCAGCTTGTCCGCGAGTTGAAGTCTGCCGTCAACTTGCCGGCCGCGGCTTCGTTTAAACATGTCAGCCCATCGGGCGTGGCAGTTGCAACTCCACTTTCGGATGTGCTCAGGAAAATCTATTTCGTGGACGATCTCGAACTCTCGCCGCTTGCAACTGCCTACGCGCGCGCCCGCGGCGTGGACCGCATGTCTTCCTTCGGCGATTGGATCGCTCTCTCTGAAATTGTTGATGTGTCCACGGCAAAACTGATCAGCCGCGAAGTCTCGGATGGGGTCATCGCGCCTGCTTATGAGCCGGAAGCGTTGGATATTCTCAAAAAGAAAAAGCAAGGCAAATATGCTGTCGTCCAAATGGACCCTGCCTATGAGCCGCCTGCGCTCGAAACACGCGACATCTTCGGCGTGACGTTTGAACAGCGTCGCCATGATCGCCTCGTTACCCGCGCGGACTTTGCCAGCATCGTTACCCAAAATAAAACCTTACCTGAGGGCGCTGTCCGCGACATGCTGATCGCGTGGATCACGCTCAAGTACACACAATCCAATTCGGTTTGCTATGCGGCGGATGGACAGGTTATCGGCGTGGGGGCGGGACAACAATCGCGTGTGCATTGTGTCCGCCTTGCAGGCACCAAAGCAGATCTGTGGAGATTGCGCCAGCACCCGACCGTTTTGAGTTTGCCCTTCAAGCCTGATATTAAACGTCCTGACCGAGACAATGCCATTGATCAATTTTTACAACCCGATGTCACCGAAGCGGAAAAAGCCAACTGGAAGAATGTGTTCGCAGAATCGCCGCGCCAGCTCACAGTCGAGGAAAGACGCGAGTGGTTGGATGGCATGTCTGATATTACGCTTGGCTCCGATGCTTTCTTTCCGTTCCGCGATTCGATTGATCGCGCGGTCAGAAGCGGCGTGAAATATGTCCTGCAACCGGGCGGCTCCAACCGCGACGAAGATGTGATCGCGGCCTGCGATGAATATGGCACGGCAATGGTCTTCTCTGGCGTGCGCCTCTTCCATCATTAACCGATAACCAATCACTGTTCACTGATAACTGATCACTATGCCTTTTTCTCGCTTTGTCGTCCTCATCTCCGGCAACGGTTCCAACTTGCAAGCCATTCTCGATGCTTGCACAGCCGGCGAACTTGATGCGACTGTTGTATCCGTGATCAGCAACAAAGCCGAAGCCTTTGGATTGACCCGTGCGCGCAATGCTGGAGTTGAATCTATTTGCTTTCTCAAACTCGAAAACGAATCCCGCAATGAGTACGATGCACGACTCGCCCATCTTGTGACCACAAAACAACCTGATTACATTGTCCTCGCGGGTTGGATGCGGATTCTTTCTTCGTCCTTTCTTTCATCGTTTCCAAATCGCGTCATCAATTTACATCCGGCCCTGCCTGATACTTTCCCCGGCACACATGCCATCGAACGCGCTTATGAAGCATATCAACGCGGCGAGATAAAACACACAGGCGTCATGGTGCATCTTGTCCCCGATGAAGGCGTGGACAATGGCCCCGTACTTGCGACTGAGATCGTTCCCATCTTCGCAGACGATAGTTTGGAATCGCTTGAAGAGCGTGTTCATCGAACAGAACATAAGCTATTGGTGAAAACGCTCAAAGAAGTTATTATAAAAATATCTAGCCACCTGACAGATTGATGTCTGCTAAAAAAATAGAACGCGGATAACGCAAATTTAACGGATTTTCGCTGATTTTTTCAAAGGAAACCGCGCGAATCTGCATCATCCGCAAAATCTGTGTTCTATTCCTGGCAATTTTTTAAAGTGTCAGGTGGTTAGAAAAATATAAAGGATTTTACATGCCCACAGCCATTCTCTCTGTTCACAATAAAACCGGCCTTATCGATTTCGCTAAAGGTCTTGCTGCCCTCGGTTGGACTTTGCTCGCCTCAGGCGGCACCGCCAAACTTTTGCGCGAGAATAATATCGCTGTCACCGAAGTTGCCGATTACACCAAGTCCCCGGAAATTCTCGGCGGACGAGTCAAAACATTGCATCCCGCCATTCACGGTGGGTTGCTCGCGCGTCCAACTGATTCTGATCACAATGAACTCCTCAGCCTCGGTTGGGATTACATCGATCTTGTTGTTGTTAATCTTTATCCGTTTGAAGAAACGATTTCCAAACCAAATGCCGCCTGCGCCGATGCAATCGAGAACATCGACATCGGCGGTGTCACGCTCATCCGCGCTGCCGCCAAAAATCATGAACGCGTTACACTTGTTTGCGATCCCGCTGATTATGACGAAGTGTTGTCCATGCTTCAGCGCGGCGAAGTTCCATTTGATGCCAGAAAAAAAATGGCGGTCAAAGGTTTCAAATCCACCGCCAGTTATGACACGCTCATCTCGAAATATTTGGATAGCTAAATGACTGATCCCCTTCACCTTCTTTCTCCATTGGATGGACGCTACGCAGACGCGACTGTGCCCTTGCGCGACTACTTCTCCGAGTTCGCTTTTCTGCGTGACCGTGCCCGCCTCGAGCTGGACTTTTTGCCTGCTCTTTCCAAAACCGGTTTGATCCGCCCTTTGACCGATTCCGAATCCGCTCAACTTGATTCGATCAAAACGAATTTCTCCACTGCCGATGCAGAATCCATCCGCGCCTTTGAACGTGCGACTCGTCATGATGTCAAGGCCATCGAATATTTTTTGCGTGAGAAATTAGAAAACGCTTCGCTCAATGATCTGCTTTCCTGGCTTCATTTTGGGCTTACATCCGAAGATGTGAATAACATCGCGCAGGCGATCTCTCTGCGAGATTCGCGTGATACAGTTTTACTCCCTGCCCTTGATAACCTGCTTGGTCAAATTTTGGAATTTGCAAAATCCTACCGCGCGCTGCCCATGTTGGCGCGCACGCACGGACAGCCCGCTGTCCCGACCACACTTGGCAAGGAATTTGCTGTTTATCTGGAACGCCTGAAAAAATCCCGCGACGAAATATCGTCCCATCGCTTTGAAGCCAAGCTGACAGGCGCTGTCGGCAACTTCAACGCTTTGCAGGCTGCATCTCCGCAGGTGGATTGGCTTGCCTTCAGCGCAGAGTTTATTCAAAGCTATAACCTCGTTCCAAATTTTGCTACCACCCAAATTTTGCCCTACGATAATTGGTTGCGCTACTTTGATTCTTTGCGAATGGTCAATTCGATTTTGATTGATTTTTCGCAAGACATCTGGCGCTATATCAGCGAGGGCTATCTCAAACAGGCGGTCGTGGAGGGGGAGGTCGGTTCTTCGACCATGCCGCAAAAGGTCAACCCGATTGACTTTGAAAATGCGGAAGGTAATCTTGGCGTGGCAAATTCACTTTTGACTCATTACAGTCAAAAATTATCCGTCTCGCGCTTGCAGCGTGACCTGTCCGATTCTACAGTCCGCCGCACTTTTGGAGTCGCAGTTGGGCACACATTACTTGCCTGGCTTAATTTAGTCCGTGGCATGGAACGCATCGCCGCTGACGAACAAAAACTCAAAGCCGATCTGGATGCTCATTGGGAAGTTGTCAGCGAGGGGGCGCAGACCATTCTGCGCGCGGTCGGCCGCGCCGACGCGTACGAGTCGCTCAAGCATCAGACGCGAGGCCGCATCTTAACGGAAGCCGATTACAAGTCGTGGGTTGAAGCGATTGATGTGAATGATGAAACACGCATCCGTCTGCGCAGTCTCTCGCCGGAATCCTATATCGGTCTTGCCATCCGATTAGTTGATCATGTAATTGAGGGGGCTGCTATGTTCTCAGTTGCGGAGAGGCAGGGAGGTTGATTATATATATTGACAACCGTATTTGTAGTGACACAATGTGGTCTGGCATCATACCACCATGCCTGACAGATCGGATTGCAATATTTACGGCTCATTGGGAATCGCCGTGATTAAACCTTTTGAACACGGATTACACGGACGAACGCAGATCAACGCGGATTTTTTAAAAGGCTTTTCCGTGAGATTCTGTGGCATCCGTTCAATCCGTGTACAGAATCACGGCAAACCCCGGAGAACCATATATACACCTATTCAATCTGAACACCTGGACAAACAAATTGTTGATCAAATCGAGAGAAGGATCGAGGTGGGGGACCTCAAGGTTGGCGACCAGTGGGTGATACAGTCGGAAAAATCAAGCTAGGCCATCTATAACGAACGTAATATGAAATAATGACATTTGTAATTTGCTTACGGGCAAGATTTGTTATAGTGTTATTCTATATTTAGTTGAATCATAATTAAAATCGAAAGTGACCCAGCCAGGAATCTATTCCCGTAAATTTGCCTAGAGAATAATCTAAATAATGGAATACCCTCACTAATTTTTTGTAATGAAAAGGAGGTGTTTATCGAGCAACTATAATTGTGAATGTGCCGTGTGTTTTTGTTCAAGGTGGGATAGGAAATAAAGACTGATTCGAAAACCGTATCGCCAGGAAAATTTTTCAAGGAGGAACGAAATGGCAGTCCAAGAACAAAAAATCGCCGGATATCTACCAGCTGATACCCCTCCGTGGGGAGCCATGCTCAGCCTGGGGTTCCAGCAAGTGCTGACCATGTTCCCCGCCACCGTGTTGGTGGCTATCTTAACCAAATTCGATGTGGGCGTCACGCTGCTGGCCAGCGGCCTGGGAACGATTGTCGCCTTATTGGTCTCGAGCCGCCGCATCCCGATGTATTATGGTTCGAGCTTCAGCTACATTACCGTGGTCATTACTGCGATGAGCCTGTATGCCAAGGATTGCTTCACCAGCTCGGCAGTCTACTGTGCCGATGGCGTTCGCCTGGTGCAGGTCGGCATTATCGGCACGGCGGTGGTTGAAATTCTGGTCGGCCTGCTCATCATGCGGGTCGGGAAAGAAGCGCTTGACAAGGTTTTGCCTCCGGTCATCACGGGCAGCGTCGCCATCGTCATCGGTATCGCGCTTGCCGGCGCGGCGCTCAATGAAGCTGCTGCGAATTGGCCTGTCGCTTTTGTCACGCTGATCGTGACCATTGCTTTCTCGGTGTACCTGCAAGGCAAGGGATTGCTGGGAATGTTGCCCATCCTGTTTGGCGCGATTGTTGGCTACATTGTTGCCATCCCATTTGGCTTGATCAACTTTGACCCGGTCAATCAGGCGGCGTGGGTGCGCGTCCCCAATATCACCTTCCCGGCTTTTGCCGATCCGCGCGCCTGGGCTGTGGTTGTCAGCATTTCGTTGATCGCAATTGCAACCATCCCTGAAAGCACGGCGCATCTTTATCAGATGAGTCTGTACATCGACGCGCTTGCGAAGGAACTAAAGAAAGCTCCCGTTGAAATCAAGAAACTCATTGGTCTCAACCTTGTTGCTGACGGAAGCGATGACATCATCGTCGGTCTTCTCGGCGGCTGCGCCGGAACCAACTACGGCGAGAACAACAGCCTAATGGCGATCACGCGCAACTATTCAGTCCCGGTGTTGATGACTGCCGGTGTGATGGCGATTTTGCTGGGCTTCATTGGCAAGCTGGCCGCGCTGGTAAATACCATCCCGGTCGCAGTGATCGGCGGACTTTCGATCTACCTGTTCGGTGTGATCGGCATGCAAGGCGTGGCGCTCATTCAATCTGAAAAAGTAAATCTGTTCGAGCCGCGACAACTGGCAGTCGGCGCAGTCGTGTTGATCGCCGGTATCGGCGGCGCGCTCGCCCTGAAGGATGGCCTGTTCCCGTTCTCGATCCCCATCATCTTCCCGAATGGCATCCCGGCAATTGTGTTCGCCGCCATTGTCGGCATCCTTTTGAATTTGCTTTTCCTGTTACTTCCACCGTCCATGTTTGGCGTGAAGGAACGAGAGAATATCAACCTGTAAGAATCAATGACTGCCAATCTGTTTGCGCAGGCTGGCAGTCGCGTTTTTCAACATTCCAATCGCGCTTCTATTTAAAGAAGGCGCATCACTTGCGAGGCGATCCCAATGTCATTGAACACTCACCCAACGCTCCCTGAATTTGAATATATCCGGCCAGCGACTTTGGCCGAAGCCAGTGATTTCTTATCTCAGCGTCCCGACACGGCGCGCCCGTTCCTCGGCGGGACAGATGTATTTGTCCGCATGAGGGACGGTTTCATCACGCCTCAATTTTTAGTTGACGTAAAAAACTTGGATGGCACGAACGATCTTCACTTCGACCCGAAAGCGGGTCTGACCATCGGCGCAGCGGTTAATATGAATCGAGTAGCCGCATCCGCCGATGTTCAAAATTATTATCTGCTTTTAGCGGAGGCTTGCCGTTCGGTGGCGAGTTATCAACTACGCACGCGTGCCACGATTGTCGGAAATATTTGCAACGCATCTCCTGCCGGAGATACCATCGGAGCATGTTTGGTTTTGGATGGCATCTTGCACATTCATGGAATAAGCGGCGCGCGCGAAGAAAAATTATCTGCGTTTTTCCTTGGCCCCGGCAAGACAACTTTAAAGCCCGGCGATATTGTCACCAAGATTCGATTGCCCATTCCGCCAAAAGATTGCGCAGGAAAATATGTCAAGTTGGGGCGCAACCAATTAAGCGATTTGTCCATCGTGGGCATCACTGCATTTGGATATAAAGATTCAACTTGTGCATCCGGTTATCGCTTCCGGCTCGCGCTTGCATCTGTCGCGCCGGTGCCGCTCATGCCAAAAGAAGTTGAAAATTATTTGGCAAATAATCCCATCACGCCAGATGCAATCCATGAAGCGGGACGATTGGCGATGGAATCTTGTGCGCCGATTGATGATGTGCGCGGCAGCGCCCGCTATCGCAAACAGATGGTCAGGAATTTATCTATCAAAGCCCTGACCGAAGTTTGGAAAAAATTGGGATGAGGCTGGAGGAGATATGGCATTCCACAAAATAAACGTCACCATCAACAATGAACTCGAACAAGTTAACGTGCCATCCAACATGACTCTCATGCAAATGCTGCGCGAGAGTCTGGCGTTGACCGGAACAAAAAATGGATGCACCGCCGGTGAGTGTGGCGCATGCACGGTTTTGATGAACGGCGAGCCGGTGAATAGTTGCATGGTGCTGGCGGTCGAATGTGACGGCGCGAAGATCGTCACCATCGAGGGCTTGGCGCACGACAAACAGCTCGACCCGATTCAAGAAGCCATCATCGCGGCGGGAGGCGTTCAATGCGGCTTCTGCACACCTGGAATTTTGATTTCGTCCCGGGCATTTCTGGATCGCAATCCCGATCCGACTGAAGATGAAATTAGTGAGGTATTGGTTGGCAATTTGTGCCGCTGCACCGGATATACGCGGATTATCGAGGCGGTGAAAAAAGCCGCCAAAATGAAAGTTGCTGCAACTGAACCAATTCCCGCTGATTGAATTTTGGGGCGAAGAAATTATCGAAGGAGACGGCTTATGATCAAAGCTGGCGAAATAAATCACAGCCCCGTTGGCGAGAGCAAACCACGCATCGATGCGCGCGAAAAAGTGACCGGTGCCGCGACCTACACGGATGATCTTCAATTTGGAAATGCTCTGCTCCATGCGCGCATCAAGCGCAGCCCGCATCCTCACGCCCTCATCAAAAAAATTGACATGTCGAAGGCGCGTGCATTGCCCGGCGTGAAAGCCGTGGTCACTGGCGATGACTTCCCCGGCTACATCGGATTGTATTTGCAGGACCGCTACATCTTTTGCCGTGACCGCGTGCGCTATGTAGGCGATCCAGTTGTCGGCGTGGCGGCGGTCAGTGAAACGGTGGCCGAACAGGCCCTGGATCTGATCGAGGTCGAGTATGAAGTCTTGGAGCCGGTGCTCGATCCCGAATTTGGCGCGAGCGCCGCGGCTCCATTGCTTCATCCTGATCTGGGAAAATATGTTGTGGCGAATTTTATTTTTCCCGAAGCGGGGACGAACATCTCTAACCATTTTAAAATCCGCAAAGGCGACGCGGATAGCGTCTGGGGAAAATGCGCGGCAGTCGTTGAACGCAAATACAAAATCCCTCACATCCAACATGTTCCGATTGAGCCGCATGTTGCCATCGCCAAAGTGGACGAGGCCGGAGGGATCACACTGTGGGGCAGTTCGCAATCGCCATTCGCGCAGCGTAATCTTATTTCGCAATCCATGGGAATCCCGCAGAGCAAGATGCGCGTCATTGCGCCCTTTGTGGGCGGCGGCTTTGGAAGCAAAGCCGGCGTCAGCATGGAAGCGCTGGCAGTGGCGATTGCTGCAAAAGTAAAGGGACATCCTGTAAAACTTCTTCTGACGCGCGAAGAAGAATTCTTTACGGCCTTTGTGCGTCAGGGTTTGGTGGCGTATTTCAAAATGGGGTGCGATGATAAAGGCAAACTCATCGCGATGGAAAATAAATTTTATTGGGACGGCGGCGCATACACGGAATATGGAGTCAACATCACGCGCGCTTCCGGTTATTCCAGCAGCGGACCTTATGAAGTGCCGAACGTCAAAACGGATAGTTATTGCGTTTACACCAATCATCCCGTCGGCGGGCCCATGCGCGGCTTCGGGATGCCGGAGATGCACGCAGGGTTGGAACAGTGCATTGACGAGCTGGCAAAACAAATCGGCATGGATGCGGTCGAGTTCCGCAAACTCAATTGCCTGAAGAAAGACAGCATCCTCGTGACCGGCAGCCGGATGCACAACACCGGTCTCTCGCTGTGCATCGAGAAAACTGCCGAAGCGATTGGCTGGGGAAGGAAGTCTCCGCCGAGCGCGCCAAACAAACGCCGCGGCAAAGGACTCGCATTGATGTGGAAAGCGCCCGCCATGCCGCCCAATGCCGGATCGAGCGCGTGGGTAGAACTGGCTGAAGATGGCACGCTCAATGTCGGGGTGGGCGGGCAGGAGATTGGACAAGGTACATTTACAGTAGCCGCTCAAATGGCGGCGGCCGCGCTCGGGGTCCCGTATGAATCGGTTCGCATCGCAACTCCGGTTGATACGCGTTACAGTCCGTATGAATGGCAGACCGTTGCAAGCCGTCTCACATGGAGCATGGGCAATGCCATCGTCAACGCCGCCAAAGATGCGCGCCGTCAAATTCTTGAGATAGTGTCTGAAGCATGGGAAGAACCCACTGAAGATTTAAACATCGTCAACGCCGTGGTGATCTCGTATAAAAGCGAAAAAGAAATCCCGCTGAAAAATTTGGTGGTCTATGGTTTGCCCAAACCCGGCGATAAAGGTTGGCGCGGTGGACCCATCGTTGGGCGCGGCAATTTCATGCCAACTTATGTGACTGGTCTCAACGCTGAAACCGGTCAGGGTGAACGCGCAGTGGTCCATTACACAACCGGCGCGCAAGCCGTTGAACTCGAAGTGGATTTGGACACGGGCCGCATCGAAATCATCAAAGGCGTTTCCACTTTTGATGTTGGCAAAGCCATCAATCCCGAACTTGTGAAAGCGCAAATGGAAGGCGGCTTTGTGCAAGGCATGAGTTCGGCGCTGTTTGAGAGTCTGAAACTCAAAGATGGCGTGGTGCAAAATTCCAGCTTTGTGGATTATCGCATCGCCACTTCTTCCGATGTTCCCAAAGATCTGCAAGCCTACATCGTGGAAGTCCCGCAAGACGATGGTCCGTGGGGCGCGCGCGGCATCGGTGAACATTCCATGGTGCCGACCATTCCCGCGATTGCGAACGCGATCTATGATGCCATCGGCATCCGTTTTGAAGGGCCGCCTTTTACGGCGGAGAAAGTTTATCTTGCCATGCTGGATGCCGGAATAGTGAAATGATGATGTCATTGCGAGTGGCGCTGATGGTTGAGCAGCGAAGCGTATCGAAACCCAGCGCCACGAAGCAATCCCCACTTTACGAGGAGATTGCTTCGTCGCACACCTGTCCTGGCGGGCGGTGCCAGGGACGAGCGCTTCTCGCAATGACATTGAAAAAAGTAAATGCAATGACTGTCAAAACACTGATCAAGGTAAGTGAATATCACGATTCGGTCAGCCTGATGTTGGTGGCGCGCGAACTCTCCAAACAAAACGGAGTCAAGGATGCCGCCGTTGTGATGGGAACCGAAGCGAACAAATCGATTTTGGCCGATGCCGATTTGCTGACCGATGATGCTAAAGCCGCCTCTCCAAACGACCTCGTGATTGCAGTCAGTTCTGAAAATGATTCCGCCGCTGACGCCGCTCTGCAAAAAGCCGAAATTCTTTTGAAGCAGAAGACAGCCTCGGCGCAAACCGGTGAGTTCAAACCGAAAACGATTCGCGGCGCATTGTCTGCGCACGCGGATGCAAATGTGGCAGTCATTTCGGTGACCGGTCGTTACGCCGCAGATGAAGCGTGGGAGGCGTTGTCTCGCGGCCTGCATGTTCTGCTTTTCAGCGATAACGTTTCGCTCGAAGATGAAATTGCTTTGAAAAAATATGCCCGCGATCACGGACTGCTCCTCATGGGTCCCGGCGCGGGCACGACCATACTCAACAACGTTGCGCTCGGTTTCGCAAACGTGTTGCCGCGCGGCTCGGTCGGGATTGTCTCCGCGGCGGGCACCGGTTTGCAGGAAGTCAGCACGTTGCTTGCGCGGCGCGGCGCGGGGATCAGTCAGGGCATTGGCACGGGCGGACGCGATCTCAAAAAGGAAGTCGGCGGAATCATGATGTTGGAATCTTTGAAAGCACTTCAACAGGATGACGCGACCAGTGTGTTGGTGTTGATCAGCAAACCTCCGGCGGATGAAGTTGTGCGCCTCATTCTGGATCAGGCAGCGGCTTCCGTTAAACCGACCGTGATCTGCTTCCTCGGCGGGGACGCATCCGCGCTGACGAAGATTCCCAATGTGATCCCTGCCCGCACTTTATATGAATGTGCGTTGCTTGCCGCGCAAACAATCCGTCTCCCTCACCCTGGCCATCTCCCAATGGGAGAGGGGATGGAACTCCCTTCTCCCAATGGGAGAAGGGTTGGGGATGAGGGAGAATCTGTGCGCAAAATTCTTGCGGATGAAAATGCAAAACTTGCAGAGCAGGCAAAAGATCTAAAACAAAAATTGAATGCCAACCAACGTTATCTGCGCGGACTTTTCTCCGGCGGGACGTTGTGTTACGAAGCGCAAGTGATCTGGAAGGACATGCTGAGTGACAAAATTTATTCCAACGCGCCGTTGCCCGGAGGAAATGTTTTGCCTGATTCGACCAAAAGTGTTCAGCACACGGCTGTTGATCTCGGCGAAGAGGAATTCACAGTCGGACGCCCACACCCGATGATCGATAATGATTTACGAATCCGACGTTTGTTGCAAGAGGCGCGCGATCCAGAGACGGCGGTCATTATGTTGGATGTTGTTCTTGGATACGGCGCACATCCCGACCT
>JAJYOH010000571.1 GCA_021796315.1 Chloroflexota bacterium | reverse complement strand
CAACACGATAGCCGATCACCGTCGCCGGAATACCAAACTCGGAAAGAGTTTTCATGATCATGCCAGCCGTCATATTGATCGTGCGCTCGTCGGCGCGCGCGGCCTGCTCGGCCAGCAAAATAGTCAGCGGCGGCAAACCTTCTTCACGCTGGATCGGCTTGGCCGGTTTCTCAGATTTTTTATCGGGCGCTTTTAACGAGGCGCGGAATTCTGCGGGAATTGGCGCAGCTTTCTTTTTGACTTGTGCATCGGCCTGTGCTTTCTCCTCAACGGCTGGCATAACCGCCGCTGCTTTCTGGACCTCAACCGGGTGCGGCATCACCGGTTCGCCCGCCACCTGACGCAGCCACGCTTCGAGTCTTGCCCATAAACCGAATCCCGTCGCGACGGTCAACAACCAAAGCGCGAACAAAATCAATCCGCCAACGACCGGGCCAATTTTCAAACTGACCAGATACGCGAGTCCCCAGCCGAGGCGTCCGCCATCGTAACCGGCTTCAGCCCGGACGAGGGAAGAGCCTCCGAAAATGGCGAGCAGGCCCAAGGTCAGGAGAGCGGCGAGTTCGAGAGACAGGAGTCGTCCCCAATTCAGGCGTCCGCCATCGCGGCGAATGAAAGTGAATCCGCCGTATCCAAGCGCAAGGATCACCAGATAGCTTCCCCAGCCAAACCAGGTTGACAAAGCGTCTGCCCAGGGCGTTAGAAAATATCCGGTGGTCAGTTTCCAGATCGCCAGCAAGGACATCAACGCCAGCGCGAGCAAAAGCACTCCAACTGCATCGCTGATAAAGCGACCGAAATGCAAATTGAAATGCGCCAAACGATCCAGCCAATCATTGGACGGCGGTTGTCCTTGCTGGTAACGGCGAGACGATTTATTACTCATTGGCAAATATCAGTAGATTATGAAAACGTAGTAACGACTTCAGTCGTTCGGGTAAAAAGCGACTAAAGTCGCCACTACGAAAACCTTTCGTGAAGTATAGAAAATAACAAAACCCAGATCACACATCCAGGCGCATACTCAAACCCATGCGTTGATGATTCGCATCCACGTGCAAAATACGCACCTGTATCTGCTGTCCCTCGGACAAAATATCTTTCACGGTCTGTCCCGCGCCAATGTTCATCTCAGAGGCATGGATCAGCCCTTCGACGCCGAGCTCAAGTTTTGCAAATGCGCCGTACGACAGAACACTGGTGACTGTGGCCGGCACAACTTGATTCACTGTCAACTCTGTTCCGATCTTTGTCCATGGATTTGGAAACAGACGTTTAAAGCTGAGCGCCACACGGCAGCGTTCGGGTGAAAGATCGAGTACCTGCACTTCGATCACCTGTCCAACCTTCACGATGTGGCCGGGATGCGCCACACGTCCCCAGGAAAGTTCGGAAATGTGGATCAGGCCTTCGACGCCGCCGAGATCGACAAACACGCCAAAATCCGTGACGTTGGTCACTGTGCCTCTTACCTGCTCGCCTGCATGGAGCGAATGAAACAGTTCAGCGCGCTTGCCAGGCTCGGCTTGTGCGGCGCGTTCCGAAAAAACGATGCGCCCGTCTTCGGGTACACACTCGATGATCTTAAGCTTGAGAGCGCGGCCAATATATGACTCCATACATTTCTCGCGGTCCGGCGCATCACTCTGGCCGGCCATCTCGGTCAAATGCGAAAATGGCACAAAACCATACAAACCATCGCCTTCGACGAGCAACCCGCCCCGGTTGCTGCCGGTCACATTCAAGTTGATGATCTGATCATTCAGATACAGATCTTTGACCTGCACCCAATCTGGCGGAGTTTTATGCGACTCTTCCGCCTTGGCTTCCGCTCTCGCTTCCAAGCGGACCTCGGGCCGGGTCTGCGAATGAGCGGCCGAATGAGGCACGTAGTGCCCCTCCTCCGCCAGCACAGACTCCCACCAGCCGTCGTCCACAACAGGCATTGGATTTTCTGGATCATTTTTTCGATTAACCATAACAGCCTACCCTTCCCATTATCTCGCTTGTGATTCCATCTCAAGGATGGATTTTGCAACTGCTTCAACAGCTACACGCTGCTTGCGATATAAGTCCGCTTCGGACATCGCCAGTCGCCCTGCCACATCCCGCACCTTGCGTCCTTCGATAAATTTCATTTCAAGAATATTGTACAGGATCCATTCGGTTGTAAAATGCCGCTCGCCCTCCGGTCGTACCTGATCCACTGCCTTGCGAAGAAGCGCGCGCAAAGCGTTTGGAGTATTGCCATCATGATCACGGGCAAGTTCCTGCACCACGCGCAATCTGATGAGCGGACTATTCGTCAGTTTGGGGCCGCCCCAATAATGCGTCAACGCATCCTTCACCCAATCGGCCAGATCAGATTCGGGCGGCAGATTTTCTGTCATGACGCTGGCATGCGAATCGTAATGGCTTGCGGCGCGCATTCGCTGAATTAAATCCACCTGCGGCTGGATATCCTGCAACGAATGAAAGACACGCTGTTGCATAATGCGGTCTTCCAAAGCCAGCGCGGCGCGATCAGCCAAAAGCCAGAGCGCTTCACGCTGATCGTGTTCCATTATCTGCTCGTCACGGCGGGCCACACCCAACAAGCCAAGCAACGGCGGGACTTCATCTCGATCCAGGTCGCCGCGTTTGCGTTGATGAAGCGGCAGGACCCAGAATTTTCCCCAGGCAAATTCATGATGATCACCGCCATTCCCGTTTCCCAACATTTCAAGCGCGCCTGCAAGCTCCCCTTGATCGATCATCGAGCGATTACCGGCCATGACAATTAACGACAAGGCTGCATCGTCCAACGCGGCAATGAAGGCAGAAGGCGATTGCAAGTGATCGCGGACAGCAGCCAACACCGCCTCAAGGAATTGCTGTAAGTCGCCCTGGGTTAAGAGACGTTCTTCCACATTCTGGAAGAATTGCAATTCAGAACGATCCTGTCCGAAGAAAAGATATCGTTCCCAGAATGGGAAGAATAGGGTGATGGCATGTTCAAAGAGTAAAACAGTTGCTACCATTGCCAGCGGGACAAAGGCTGAATATTCATCGCCCATCAACACGCCCGCGCGCCGGACAATGGTCATTAATCCAAGCGCCAGGGATGCGGTCACGGGACCGCGCATGATCCACTTGAAGAGGCGACTCTTCACCACACGGTCAGGCCAGGACACGCCAAAGAAGGCTACTGCATAAGCCATGACAACCACCAGCCCACCGACCAATACATTAATTACAGTGGCAACAATCCAGAACAAGAGGGGGAAGTGTGCGGCGATTGAATATCCATAAAGCAGATAAGGATATGAACCCAAAGCGGGAGCAGTTGCGCCGGCCATTAGATATAACATGCGGCGACGGCCCGAACGCGTCAACATGCGCGTGTAGGCGCGTGAAAAATTGATGCCCGCCCAGATCATGGCAGCCACGTAGTAAACGGTAAAAGCCTCGGTCCAAATCGTCCGCTGAAGGTGAGGAGCCGGTTGCCCGTCCGGGACGAGCGGACCGAGGAGATAGCCGAAAGCCAGCAGGAGCAGGAATCCGGCTGAGATAACGTATACGGATCGCACCGCAAACCGGCGGCGTCCACGCGATGGCCGGCCGGCCGTCACAAGTACGGCATCTGAAAGGTGGAGATACGCGGCCGGCAGGAAAATGATCCCAAGCCATTGCAGGCGCAAAAGCGCATCAATCCCCCACTCAGGAACGGTTTTATTTTGCAGGGCTTCTGTCGTGAATACGACTACAACGCACAACAGAATAAGCGCAAACGAACGGGCAACACGATCGCGTTAGA
>JAJYOH010000075.1 GCA_021796315.1 Chloroflexota bacterium | reverse complement strand
TCCGCCTAAGAGAGCGTTTTAATAGTCATGCTGCAAGCATTTTTAGCATACGTCGCGAGCTGGCGACATACACCATACTTTCACTGGACAGTGTGGTGTGCTCGTAGTCGCGAGCCAGACGGCGATAACGGCCTAACCATCCGAAGGTGCGTTCGACGACCCAGCGCCGAGGGAGCACTTGAAAACCTTTCATAGCATCCGAACGTTTCACGATTTGCAAGGTCCAGCCGAATCGTTGGCGAACTTCATCAATGATCGAAGGGTACCCGCCAACGCCCTGCGCCCTTTCAGGGTCCGCCCAAATGAGTTTCAAGCGACACCAGCGATTATGAAGGTTATGTTTGATATGATCAAACAGTTTTTGCAGGGTCAACAAGCCTCCGGCTCCATCCTGAATGCTGGCGCTATGTACCACCACCAGCAACACCAATCCCAAAACGTCTACCACCAGGTGTCGCTTCCGGCCCGGCGTTTGCTTATGCACATCCACGCCGCGTTCTTCACCACCTTCCGAAGTCTTTACACTCTGACTGTCAATCACTGCCGCACTGGGTCGCTCATTGCGCCCGGCTTTCTTTCGCACTTTCTTCACCAATACCTCATTGATCCGCTGCCACAGACCGTCTCGTTGCCAACTCCAATAGTAGAAATACACCGTTCGCCATGGAGGAAAATCGATGGGCAACATCCGCCATTGGCATCCGGTACGATTGACGTACAGAATCGCATTGACCACCTGCCATTTTTCCCACTTGGGTGGACGGCCCATTTGAAAAGTTGGAAAGAACTCCGAAATCTGTTGCCATTCGGTATACTTGAGATCGGTCGGGTAGGTTTGGTTGAATTTGGTCATTCTCCAATCTTACTCGACCACTTTTAAAACGCTCTCTAAGGCGACCACATAGGGTCGCCCTACGGTTTAATAAACGATGAATTGTTCAATAGTCATCCGCGCATATAACGAAGAAAAACACATCGGTCGTTTGCTGGAAGGGATTCAGCATCAGACAGTCAAAGATGTGGAGATCATTCTGGTTGATTCAGGTTCGACGGATTCGACTGTCTCGATTGCTGAGTCGTTCGGGGCGCGGATTGTGAGAATACCGTCAGACGAATTTACGTTTGGGCGGTCACTCAATTTCGGCGTCCAAGCTGCGACGTGGAAATTTGTCGTCATTGTCAGCGCACATGTCTATCCCGTCTATCCTGATTGGCTGGAGACTCTGCTTCACCCATTTGGAGATCAGCGCGTTGCATTGACCTATGGCAAACAGCGCGGGCCGGAGTTTGCCAAATTTTCTGAACAACAGATTTTTCATCAGTGGTATCCTGATGTGAGCAATCTGAATCAAGCGACTGCGTTTTGCAATAATGCCAATGCCGCCATCCGAAAAGGTTTGTGGGAGAAAAATCATTACGATGAGGTGCTGACCGGGCTGGAGGATTTGGCGTGGGCGAAGTGGGCGAAGGATCAGGGATATGCCATCGCATATGTGGCCGAGGCGGAGATTGTGCATGTCCATAATGAGACGCCACGCGGTATATTCAATCGTTATCGTCGCGAAGCGATGGCCTTCAAGCAAATCCATCCTGAAGCACATTTCAATTTGTATGATTTTGTTCGTTTAACTGTTGCAAACATTTTCAGCGATTTGTATCACGCGGTGCGTGAACGCGTGTTGTGGAAAAACATCGCTTCGATCTTTTGGTTCCGTTTCATGCAATTTCATGGGACGAGACTTGGTTACCGCGAATCGGGTATGCTCACGCCGCAACTGCGCGAGACGTTTTACTATGCGCGCGAAAGAAAGAGGAAAGAGAGGAAGAAGAGAGATGTTGAGCCGATTCAGTATAATGAGAAATAAGAAAGGATAATCACGCCATGTCAAAACTTGTCCCGATGACCCAAGCAGAATATGAAGCTTTCTTCGCGCGTCTTATTCCCGAATACGCGGCGGATAACGTCAAGGCCGGATATTGGGATGAGTCCGAGGCGTTGGAGAAGTCACGCAAACAGACTGAATCGCTTTTGCCACAGGGATTGCAAACCAAGGATCATTACCTTTACACGTTATATGATGGGGACGAAGCAGTTGGTTTGATCTGGCTGCGCGCGGAAATGGATCGTCCCAAGAAAAGCGGATTTATCTTCGATGTGGAAATTGATCAAAAGTTCCGCGGCAAGGGATATGGTAAACAGGCAATGTTGCTGATCGAAGATAAGGCGCGCGAACTTGGATTGCAATCCATCGGACTACATGTGTTTGCGTCAAACAAGGTGGCGCGGAATTTATATGAAAGCATTGGTTATGAAACATCGAGTCTGAATATGATCAAGAATTTGTAGACATATTGAGCCGACTACAGTCTCGCGTGAATCGAAAAAGTCGCGGTGACGTTTTGAGTCGAATTGAAAGGAAAAGTACTGGGCGAAATAAGGTTCACCCAGTACTTTCTTCCTGTATGCTTTCTGGTACTTCGGTAAGGTACATCAAATGGGATTCAGGATTTATCATCCAAGCATCCAATCCAAACCAATTCAAGAAAGGAAGGAAAGAATGTTCGGACGAAAAATCGAGAAGGATCCACAGAAGGCGCTTGATAATGCCAACAAGATGTTGAATAACCCGTTGATGAAGGGACTTAACAAAGTAGTCATGGGGCAAGACTTTGTTGACCAAACCGACAACGCGCTAGCTTCGGCACAAAATGCCATTGACATGCAGAAGAAATTTCAGAACCCGGAAGGCATGGAAACGACAGCCGTGGTTATGGCCGTTCAGGATACTGGCAAGACGATCAACGACAACCCGGTTGTCATGTTGACGCTGACAATCAATGCCGCATACGGCGGCACCATCCCCAATGTGACCGGCGAGAGCATCGTTTCGAGAATTGCCGTCCCGCGCGTGGGCGATACGATCAAGATCAAATACAACCCTCAGAATCCCTTGCAGTTTACTGTAGTTGTCTAGTTTGTCTTTAGCGATAAAAGTCGAGAAAAAAGAGCAGTTTCGCACTGCTCTTTTTGTTTCACTTATTTCAGCTTTTCCAACTCACTGACCAGCTTTTCCAGCACATCGAATCCGCCTTGCCAGAATTTTGCCGAGCGGATGTCAATGCCCGTGTCCGCCAGAATTTTTGCCGGCGCTTCCGATCCGCCAGTGGATAAAATTCTCAGATACTTCGGTTTGAACAAATCGCCTTCGATCTTGAATTGTTGATAAAGCGACAAAACCAGCAATTGTCCGAACGCGTAAGCATACACGTAAAACGGCGTGTGATAAATGTGCGGAATCGAAACCCATTCCCATTTGAATTCCTCGCTCAATTCGATGGAGTCGCCAAATTGCTCTCTCAGCGTTTCAAAATACGCGGCGGAAATTTCATCAACCGAAGCGTTCTTTAGAATCATTTCATGCGTTTGCTTCTCGAATAAGGCAAAATAAGACTGGCGCATGATCGTGGCATAAGAATCATCCATTTGTTTGAAGAGCAGATCGCGGCGAACGGATTCATCGGTTTCTTCGGCCAGCAATTTATCGGTCAACATCATTTCGCCGAACGTGGATGCGGTCTCGGCCAGCGGCAATGACGAATGGAATGTAAATGCTGTGTGATGTTCAGCCAGCATCGAATGAATGGCATGGCCCAATTCATGAGCCATCACAGCCACATCTCGAGCGCGGCTTTGATAGTTCAACAGAACATACGGCGTCATCTCAGGCACAATGGACCAGCAGAACGCACCGCCGGTCTTTCCTTTGCGGATTTCGCTGTCGAGATGCTGCTGATCAAAGACGCGGCGCGCCAGTTCCGCGAGCTTCGGATCGAACGCGCCAAACGATTCAAAGACCATTTGAGCGGCTTTATCGAAATCAAATTGTTTTTGCGATTTGCTGACCGGTGCGTAGATGTCGTAGCGGCGCAGCTTTTCCATGCTAACAAATTTTGCTTTCAATTTGAAATAGTGTTGGAAAATCTTGACGTTCTTACGCGCCACATCCAGTAACGCGTCTATGGCTTCATCGGGAATGTCGTTCGAGAGATTGCGCGCCGCAATCGGACTCGAAAATTTTCTCAGCGAGAGATTCTCTGTGTGCCAGTCGCGGACGATGGTCTGGTACATCTGGCCGAGGATCGGGCCATCCGTGCCAAAGACGCGGAATTGTTCCTGATAACTGCGAGCGCGCTCATCGGGATTCGTGCTGTAACGATAAGCCATCAATTCACTTTCAGTTAGTTCCTTGACCTCGCCATCCACTTCAAATTTAAATGTGTAACGATTAGTAATCGAATCATACAAGGTGTTGAGTGCGTTAACGCCAGTCACATTTTTGAGATTGATAATCTTCTCTTCCGGCTCGCTCAATGTGTGCGGCTTGAAATGCCGAATCTCTTCAAGATAATAACGATAGTCGCCCGAAGCATCCATCAGGCGTTTTGCATTTGCATCATCCACTTCCTTCCACCACAAGCTGAAGAACAGCGTGCGGTTTTGCATCTCTGCCGCGAACTGGTCAATGCGCGATTGCAGAGTCTGTGCAACCTGATCTTGTGTGTCTGCCGCGAAAGCGAGACCTGCAAACGAATACATTTTGTTGACGACGCGACTCGTTTCCTCGGAGGCGCGTACGATCTCGACGAATTGATCCGCATCCATCTCCGGCTTGAGCTTGCCGCGCACACCCTCGAAGCTGGTCACCTGCTCTTCGACCTTATCGAACGCCGCTTCCAGTTCCGGGCTGTCGAAACCGGGGAAGAGATCCGCAAGATTCCATTTTGTTTGAACGTAAGCCATGTTATTCTCTCCATTATTTTCAGGAGCGACCGCCTGGCCGCTCCTGAAATTCTGCGCTTTCAATTTTTGATATTGCCTGGATTATAAATTGTTTTTTATTGAATCGCCGCAAAGTGATTCTTCAACGTGTAATGGATGTAGTTTTGCCAGAGCGGAATGATATCGGCTTGATGATAATCATGGTCTGAAAATGTCTGGAAAATCACACGGCCTTGATAACAAGTCGCGAGCACGCCTCCATCATTAGACGGGCTGGCAGACTTGCCTGCAAGAATGACCGCGTCGCCTCCGCTTCCAAGCCCGATCCTGTCTCCGGCTTGATTGCCCCAGTATAAGTTGTAATGTAAAAGCGGAAGCACGGTATTGGGTTCATTGAAAATGGAATGATCCGGTTCCCACCAATAGATCGAATCGTCCACTGGCATATCTTTCATATAACGGATTCCGCAGCCGCTCATAATCTGGCTGATGGGGCCATTCGCCTCACGGTCGAGATACCAAATCTCGGCGATCATCGCAACTTTGTCGCGCGCAAGACGTGTGTTGATCACATCCCAAAACTCTCCGGAAATCTTATCTTTGTCTTCTGCGCCAACGATGATCAAATCCCATTTGATGCCGGAATTTAGATTTTCCATGAAGTGACCGCTGTAAGAACCGGTTTGGGTGTATTTCAATCCCATCCCATTGAGTGCTTCTTGAATCCACATACCGATGCCGCGTTCATCCGTATTTTCATAGACCAGAATCTTGGCATTTTTGATTTGGGCTTCCGCATCTTGCGTTGGGGTTGGAAGGATTTGTGTCGGAACAACAACTGGCGGCTGCGTAGTGATTGCTTGTGTTGCAGGTGGTTGTGTCGCCTGCGGATGATTGTTCAACGCCGATTGGGTCAATTGCAAAGCCATGGAGGTAGCCTGGAGTTCGAGCGCGGCCTTGGTTGGATCGAAACCTGGCGCAGTGGTTGGAGCTGCTGAAACACTACAGGCGAGAATAATGATTGCTGCTGTAAGCCAAAATAATATCATCCCTCGGCCAATGGATTTTAGTGACATAGTACCCTCCCGTTTATTTAATTGAGAAGCCCTCCGCCATTACGGTTTCATTATACGTTAAATCGAATGTGCATAATATCCCCATCTTTTACAGGATATTCTTTTCCTTCCAATCGCAGCTTGCCTTTTGTTTTGGCTTCGTTCATTCCGCCCAACGAGATCAAATCTTCATAAGCGACGACTTCCGCGCGTACAAAACCTCGCTGCAAATCGGTGTGGATTTCGCCTGCCGCCTCCACCGCGGACGCACCGCAGTGCGTTGTCCATGCACGGACTTCATCTTCGCCGACGGTGAAGAAGGATTGTAGTTTCAACAAATCATATGAAAGCCGAATCATCTTGCTGAGGCTGAGTTCTTCAATTCCATATTCCTGCATGAACACTGCCGCATCATCCGGACTCAGTTGTGCGATTTCCATTTCGAGCTTACCCATCAAATCCACGCATGGATGATCGAGTTGAACAGACGGAGCTTTTTGTCCCTCGCCGAGATTGAACACGGTGAGGATTGGCTTGCGAGACAGCAGACCATAGGACGCAAGTTCTTTTTGTTCTTCGGAATTGAATTCCATATCGCGCAGAGGTTTATTGTCTGAAAGCGTTTTGTTCAGGCGCTCGAATAATTCGGTCTGGCGCGCATTGATTGTTTTGTCCGTGCCACCTTTTCGACGTTCATCGGTGAGACGTTCCAGCTTGCGTTCGACGGCGATCAGATCATTGAGCAAAAGTTCGCTTAACATCGCTTCAACATCGCGCTTTGGATCCACGCTTCCAGATGGATGCGGAACGTTCTCATCCTCAAAGGCGCGGACGACGAGGATAAAGCCGTCCATTTGCGCGAGCTGATTTAAAAGTTGGCCCGAAATGCCTGTTTTGGCCGAGCCGCCCTCCAGTCCCGCGATGTCCGTGTAGGTCACTTTGGCGTAGATCGTCTTCTTCGGCTTAAACATGGCTGAGAGTTTGTCCACGCGCGGGTCGGGAACATCCACCACAGCCGTATGAATTTCGATGCGTCCCGCGCTGGCAGTCGTCGGCATGTTTCCGCGTGTCAGCGCATTGAAAATGGTTGTCTTTCCAGATTGGGGCAGTCCTATGATTCCAAGTTTCATCTTGACCTTGTTCGTGGGGTTGGTTTATACTTTGGGGCGAGCCGAAGTGGCGGAATAGGCAGACGCGCACGACTCAAAATCGTGTTCCTTCGGGATTGAGGGTTCGATTCCCTCCTTCGGCATTATATCATCCGATGCGGGCACTCGCCCGCTTTTGGTTCCACGCGAGAGTGCCTCCATGCTCTCGCGTTTTGCTTTGACCTCGCTCCTTTCATTGGCGATGATGAAAGAAGTGAGGAGGAGAGAGAATGTGAAACTTTATTGGGCTTTCGTGCTTGTGGATGTTTTGCTCGTCCTGGTTTATCCGGTACTTTATATTGCCGACAAAGTTCGCAGTCTATTGCTGAAAAAGCAGCAACACTAATTCCTCGTGCGGAGGTCTTCGATGCCTACAACGGATGAAATCCTGGCAGTCATTATGGGCGGCGGACGCGGTGCGCGTCTCTATCCGCTGACGTGGATGCGTTCCAAACCAGCGGTGCCGATTGCGGGAAAATATCGGCTGATTGATATTCCCATCAGCAATTGCATCAACTCCGGGATTTATCGCATCGCGGTCCTGACCCAGTTCAACTCCGTTTCGCTGCATCGCCACATCTCGCAGGCTTACCGCTTCGACGCATTCCACACCGGATGGGTGCAGATCTGGGCCGCCGAGCAGACTCCCGAATCCGCGGATTGGTATCAAGGCACGGCGGACGCGGTGCGAAAACAATTATTCGAAATCCAGGCAACGGGCGCGGAATATGTTTTGATTTTGGCAGGCGATCATCTTTACCGCATGGACTATGAAAAGATGGCGGAGTTCCATTGGCGGAACGATGCCGATATGACGATAGCCGTTCAACCCGTCTCGCGCGACGATGCGCCGCGTTTTGGAATCTTGAAGCGCGAAAGGGATTATCGCATTACCGATTTTATCGAGAAGCCAAAAGAAAAGCCTGAGCAGGATAAGTTCATCAGCCGCGACGACAAGAAGCGTCCGTTTCTCGGCTCGATGGGAATATATTTGTTCAAGACCAAAGTGCTGGTTGATTTGTTGATGTACCACCGCCGTCACGATGACTTTGGTAAAGAGATTATTCCCGAGGCGATCCATTCGCACAAGGTTTACGGTTTTGATTTCGACGATTACTGGCAGGACATTGGGACAATCCGTTCATTCTACGAAACCAATTTGGAATTGACATTGCCGGACCCGCCGTTCAATTTCTACGATCCAAAGCTGCCGATCTACTCTCACACCCGCTTCCTTCCCGGAAGTGTTGTGGCGGACAGCCGTTTAACTGACGTTCTCCTGGCTGAAGGCTGCCGCATCCAAAAGGCAGAGATCACACATTCAGTGGTTGGGATCCGTTCCCAGGTCGCAACAGGGACGCGCATCAAAGATACCATCTTGATGGGCTCGGATTATTATTCCGAGGTGATCGGTGTCGGAAAGAATTGTGACATCGAGGGTGCGATCCTCGATAAGAATGTACGGATCGGCGAAGGCGTTGTAATCCGCCCGTTTCCGCGCGGCACGGAAATAGATCATGAAAAGTGGTTCGTCCGCGATGGAATCGTTGTCTTGCCGAAAGATATTGAAATTCCGGCAGGCACACAAATTGTCCCTGGATAGTTAACTGACCTGTAATTCAAGCAGCAAGAATCGAATTGTTATAATCCTACGTGCTTTACAATCCTGGTATTAGATAAGAAAGGTAGCATGCAAGGAAAGTTGCTGATTCTCCGATGGTGGGCACTCGCGTTATTGATATTTGTGTTTCTGATTATTCCGTTGGTGAAGAGTTCTGCAAATTCCAGCCGCGCGGCAGAATCAAATATTTCGATTGCATATCCGGCGTCAACCCATCTTTGCATTGGCGGCTGCCGGGAACATCAGAACTGGATTGAGTTTTATCTGCCTTCTGATAGTTATGTCGAAGGTTCACTGAAATTGAAGACGACTCTTTTTTGGGCGCAAATTCTTGCCTATGGGATTTCGTCAACGCCCTGTGCCCAACAAGACAGGCCAGGCTATACTTGCGTGGATATGGAAATCAGCTATAGACTCCTTTCCGGATTGATTGACTTCAATTTAACTCCCATAAACCAGCTTCGTAATACGGGCAATTGGTGGCTGGAATATCGGCCGGCGAACTAGCTGCTGACGAAGAA
The DNA here is from genome assembly GCA_021796315.1 of Chloroflexota bacterium. Next base: position 6,618 of record JAJYOH010000075.1, on the reverse strand, counting down.
AAGACAGCATGTCAAAAGTGTAGGCTTTTTCGACTTGACATTCTGTTTTCAACCGAATACACTCAACTTCGGTTGGGGAGTAGCCGCCTGTACTCCCACAGGATGGATTGTCGTCATGACATTGGCAAAAATGTTGCCATCGGCAATCCATACGCTTTGAAGCGTTGGCAAGACCACCACGATTATCGTGGTGGTCTTTTTTTTCTGACCTTGCTGCGGTGATCCTTCAACCGAAGGAGATTGTCATGAAACCATGTCCTCGCTCACACTGCCTTCCACCTCGCTGGCGATGGATATTCTGGCCTGCGCTTGCCCTCAGCGGCAGCGGAACGGCCATCAGCGTATGGTTGGAAGATGAAACTGCCAACGCGGCAGAATGCCTGCCCGTTGCTGCACTTCCCGCGATGGCCGCACTGATCTATTGGCTTAATCAAATCTTCTTCAAGGCAGGCTCGCCAGACAAGCATGAACAGTCAGCCAAATCCATCCATCGAGAAAAAGGAAAATGAAAACGTCAATCAAAGAATCTGCTCCACTCTGGCATATACTTTCAGCCGACGCGATATTCGCTCAATTAGATTCGGCGCATATTGGTTTAGCAGGCGTGGAAGCAGCTCGACGCTTGGCTCAAGACGGTCCAAACGAACTGCAAGCTGCTCAACACATTTCGCCATGGACAATTCTCTTCGAGCAGTTCAAGAACGTTTTGATCATTATCCTGCTTGTTGCAACAGTTCTTTCCGCCTTTCTTGGACAGGAAATCGAAGCCATAGCGATTGCCATTATCATGTTGTTTGCCGTGCTTTTGGGATTTGTACAGGAATATCGCGCGGAGCGGGCCATTGAAATATTGCGCCAAATGGCCGCACCAACTGCGACTGTGTTGCGCGACGATGAAGAAGTCGAAGTGCCGGCCTGTGAATTGGTAATAGGCGACATGATCCTGCTACGCGCGGGCGACAAAGTTCCAGCTGACGCAAGACTTGTAGAGGCGGTCAATCTACAGATAGAAGAATCCGCCCTGACCGGCGAGTCCGTCGCGGTCGAAAAACATAATCAAGTTCTCAGTGATCCCGATCTGGCGCTTGGTGATCGCAGAAATATGGCCTATTCCGGCACAGCCGTGACTTATGGACGTGGCCGCGCAATGGTTGTCGCTACAGGAATCAATACCGAATTTGGCAAGATCGCTCAATTGCTGCAAACCGTTGAAAGCAGTAAGACTCCACTGCAAGAGAATCTGAACAAAGTTGGTAATACGCTTGCGAAGGCCACTTTTATAATCGTGGCAATCATCGTTGCCCTTGGTCTTTTCCGCGGCCAGCCTTTTATTGAAATGTTTATTTTTGGCATCGCATTAGCTGTAGCAGTTGTCCCCGAGGCGTTGCCGGCCGTCGTTACCATCTCGCTTGCCATTGGCGTACAGAGGATGGTCAAACGCAATGCATTGATGCGCCGTCTCCCGGCTGTCGAAACGCTCGGCAGCACATCAGTAATTTGTTCCGATAAAACGGGAACCTTGACCAAAGATGAGATGACGGTTCGCAGGATCTTTACCGCAGGGCGTTTTCTTGAAGTCTCTGGTGCGGGCTATGACCCTCATGGTTTCTTCCTGGAAAAGGATTCAAAGATCGATCCGGATGTTTTGCTCAAAACGCTTTTACGCGCCGCGGTTCTTGCATCTGATGCTCACATCATCCGTAATGAAGTAGATGGACGTTGGCATGTCAAAGGCGACCCAACCGAGGGAGCGTTGGTGGTCGCGGCGGCAAAAGCCGGATTGCATAAAACGGATCTCGACGAGCAGTTTCCTCGCGTCGATGAGATTCCGTTCACATCCGAAACCAAACGTATGACCACGCTGCATAGTGGGACAAAAAGGATAATGGCTTATTCGAAAGGTGCCCCGGAAATCATCCTTGACTCTTGTACACGGTATTTGACGTCGGATGGAGAGGCTTCGCTGAGCCATAAAAGCCGGGATGCGATTTTAGCAGCCGCGCGTCAAATGGCAAGTGAAGCTTTGCGTGTATTGGCAATCGCGTCCAAATCAAATGCCAGACTGGAAAATGCAGAACAGAAGATGACTTTTCTTGGGCTGGTCGGAATGATTGATCCTCCACGACCCGAGGCGAAAGCTGCAATCAAAACATGCGAACAGGCAGGCATTCGGCCCGTCATGATCACAGGCGATCATCCGATTACAGCGCAAGCGGTTGCGCGTGAATTAAGTTTATTGAAGACGGGAAATGTCGTCACCGGAACAGAACTCGAAGCGATGAGCGATGCGGAGCTTGAACAAAAAGTGGAAAACATTGACGTCTACGCTCGCGTTTCGCCAGCGCATAAATTGAAGGTGGTTACGGCTTTGCAGAAGAAAGGTCACATCGTCGCGATGACAGGCGACGGCGTGAACGATGCGCCTGCGCTTAAGAAAGCGGATATTGGTATCGCGATGGGAATCACCGGGACGGGCGTCACGCGAGAAGCCGCAGCGATGACCCTTACCGATGACAACTTTGCATCCATTGTTGCAGCAGTCGAGGAGGGGCGCGGTATCTTTAGCAATATCAAAAAATATTTGATGTATCTGCTCTCCTCCAATATTGGCGAAATCGGCTTGATGGCCGGAGCTACACTGTTGGGCTTTCCTATCCCGTTGAGCGCGGTGCAGATTTTGTATGTGAATCTGGCTACAGACGGTTTACCCGCTCTTGCGCTGGCTGTAGACCCGCCCGAAGCGGACCTCATGCACCGTCAGCCGCGCAACCCGCGCACTGGCATTTTTACGCGGCCAGTTGTTACCTTGATGCTCCTGGGCGGAGTCTGGTCCACCATAGTCAATCTGGGATTGTTTGCCTGGGCGCGCAATTCTGGCCGCAGCGATGCGGAAGCCATGACAATGACCTTTGTTTCTCTCGTGTTGATTCAATTCTTTAAAGCGTACAACTTTCGTTCGGATCGGCTTTCCGTGTTGAATCGTCCATTTGCCAACAAATGGTTGAATGCCGCGATTACGTGGGAATTGACCTTACTGACTCTGATTGTATATTTGCCTTTCTTGCATGTAGCTTTCGGGACTTTCAGCTTGACGCTGGTCGATTGGATGATTATTCTTCTCCTAGCTTTTTCTGTATCCCCGATATTGGAATTATCAAAATGGATGGAGCGTCGAGGTTGGTTTGGAAAAATGGCATGATTGTCGGTCCGCAAACATTTATTATTCAAGTTTGTTCGTTGATTATGTAAGTCATTCATCGCATGGATAGCACCGGAGGACTTTGTGGTTGATAAAACCATTGCTTTAGAAACTGATCTTGACACAAAGATTCAAACAGATCATTGGCATACACTTTCACCATCCAACGTACTGAAACATTTGGAAATTCACAAAGACGGCCTGACATCCGAAGAGGCAGCGAAACGTCTAAACCAGTACGGCCCAAATCAATTGCAGGAAGCGCCGCGTCCTGGTTTCCTGGCGACTCTCTGGGATCAGCTAAATAACTTTGTTGTCATTCTTTTGATCGTTTCTTCGATTGTCTCTGCCCTTCTGGGCGAATGGGTGGATGCCGCCGCAATCCTGTCAATTGTTGTGTTGAACACGGTATTGGGTATTTTTCAGGAGCGACGCGCCGAAGAAGCACTGGCTGCATTGAAAAAACTGGCCGCGCCCGAAGCGCGTGTCCTGCGTGATAGGCACCGCGTGACGATTCCCTCCAGCGAACTTGTCCCCGGCGATATTGTGATCCTTGAAGCGGGCAATTACGTTCCAGCGGACTTGCGCCTGCTCGAAACCATCAATTTGCGAATCGAAGAAGCCTCGCTGACCGGCGAATCGTTGCCCGTCGAAAAGAACGCTTCAAATGTGTTGAAGCAGAATGCGCCGATTGGTGATCGAAACAATATGGCTTTCATGGGCACATTGGTTGCGTATGGACGCGGGCGCGGCGTGGTCACCAGCACCGGAATGCACACGCAACTTGGATTGATCGCCAACATACTTCAGGGCGTGGAAGAAGAAGAAACACCGCTTCAGCGTCGGCTCGATCAATTGGGACAAACTTTAAGCGTCGGCGCATTGGTTTTGGTCGCTGTTGTTTTTATCACGGCGTTGAATGATTATGCCGGCTTCGGCGGTTTATTTGTCAGTCCACTTTCTTTTTTGAAAGAAAACCTAAAGGCTATAACGGATGTTTTTATCATTGCCGTCAGCCTCGCGATTGCCGCCGTGCCGGAGGGACTTCCCGCGGTTGTGACAATCAGCCTCGCGCTGGGGATGCGCGAAATGATCCGGCGCCACGCGCTCATCCGCAAGCTGGCTTCCGTTGAGACGCTTGGATCGGCGACTGTGATCTGTTCCGATAAAACCGGGACGCTGACTCAAAACGAAATGACGGTCACCCGCTTATGGGTTGATGGACGAAGCGTGGAAGTCACCGGAGGCGGATATTCCTCCCGCGGCGATTTTTCCGTCAGCGGGAAAAAGATCCAAAAGTGGAATGATTACAGAGCAATTCGCACTGCGCTGTGGCTTGGCGTGCTGAACAACGACGCACAGATCGAACCGGTCGAAGGTTCGCAGCACATGTATCGCGTCGTCGGCGATCCAACGGAGGCGGCTTTGCTGGTGGCCGCCGCCAAAGCCGGAGAATCCAGACTGCCAACAAGCCATGAACGTAAAGCGTACCCTCGCCTCGATGAAATTCCCTTCGACTCAGTCCGTAAGCGCATGGTGACTTTCCATCTGGTCGAGAATCCACAGCCGGACGATTTCTCTCATTATTACGATGATACGATGCGGGGAAGGAATCTGGTCGCGGTCAAAGGCGCACCGGAGGTTGTGCTTCCGCTTTGCACATCGTATCAAACGTTGAATGATAAAAAGCGCAACCTAACAAAGACTGTTCTGAAGAAAATAAATGAAGCCACTGATTCGATGACGGGAAATGCGCTGCGCGTCCTTGCGCTGGCGTACCGCGACATCAAAACGAAACGCGGAAAATTAAGCGCGCTTGAAGAGGACCTTGTCTTCGTCGGTTTGGTTGGGATGATTGATCCGGCGCGTGAAGAAATAAAACCCGCCCTGGAAAAGGCGCGCCATGCCGGTATCCGCACGCTGATGATCACAGGCGATTATCCCAACACTGCGCGTGCCATCGCCCAAACGATTGGTTTGCTCAAGCCGGGACATAAAGTGGCAACCGGCGCGGACCTCGACACGATGAGCGATTCCAAACTCAAACACGAGATCGAAGAGACTGATGTGTTTGCTCGCGTTTCGCCGGAACATAAATTACGCATCGTGGACGCGTTGCAAGCGAACGGCGAGGTGGTTGCGATGACCGGCGATGGAGTCAATGACGCGCCCGCCATCAAACGTGCGGACATCGGCATAGCGATGGGAATCACCGGCACGGACGTTGCCAAAGAAACCGCAGATATGGTTCTCACCGACGACAACTATGCCAGTATCGTCGCGGCAGTGGAACAAGGACGCGTCATCTATGCCAACATTCGCAAATTCGTGTTCTTCCTGCTTTCATCGAATGTGGCCGAGATCATGGTCATCTTCCTTGCCACGCTGGCGGGTCTGCCAACGCCATTGACCGCGATTCAATTGTTGTGGCTGAACCTCATCACTGACGGCGCGCCTGCGCTCGCTTTAGCGATGGAAAAAGGTGATCCTGATATTATGTCACGCAAGCCGCGTGCCAAAAGGGAACCGATCATCAACCAAACGATGGGGCTTGGAATTATTATTCAAACGATTGTCCAAACCAGTGCGGTTCTCTTTGCATTCGGGCTTGGATTGATCTGGCATCTTCAAGCAGGCGCGGCAATCCCCGCCGGAGCCAATCCGCTACTTTACATTCTCCAACACGATTGGCGCGGTGTGGATGTTCAAACCGCGGAAACGATGGCTTTTGTTACACTTTCACTGTGCGAACTTTTCCGCGCATATACCGCCCGTTCAGAACGCGCCTCGTTGTTTCAGATTGGGATATTCTCGAATCGTTATATGCAACTGGCGGTTGGCTCATCCATCGCATTGCTGCTGATTGTTTGTGGTATTCCATTCCTGCAAGGAATTTTCAACACACATTTTATGTCGTTGCGCGAATGGGCTGTCGTGCTGGGGTTCTCGTTGATGCCCGCAGTTGCAGAAGAAATTACCAAATTTTTCCTACGGATGAAACGCGAATAATTTGTAGGGGCGACGTTACGTCGCCCCTACGGTTTTATGGAAAATGTCCTTCGGTGGATGGGGGAATACCCCAACCGCTTCAACGCGAGACGATGCGCCTGCGTGCCGTATCCTTTATGTTTTCCAAGCCCATAGCCGGGATGCACGGAATCAAGTCCACGCATCAATTCGTCACGCGTGGTCTTTGCCAGCACGGATGCAGCTGCAATACTCAAGCATAACGCGTCGCCTTTGACGAGCGCAGTTTGTGGAATATCAAGTTGTGGGAGTTCCAGGCGAAAATCGGTGAGAAGATAAGAAGGGGTAAGGGATAGGGCTTTAAGGGCGCGTAATGCAGATCGAATCGACGCGCCCATTGGTACGCGTGGTCATGAGCGACGCGGGCAACATATTTGCAACTTCGCTGCTGC
>JAJYOH010000570.1 GCA_021796315.1 Chloroflexota bacterium | reverse complement strand
ACAATATCTCTTTTACGGGCGAACTTTCCAATATCCCCATGACGATTTCGCGAGTCTCTTCGGATAACTTGGTAAGACCTGTCAGCGGGAAACTGCGCGGGCCGAAGTCCGCTTTTTGAATGAGGATCGAATAGTTCAAGAAAGTAATGCCGATTGCTTTGCGGCTTTCTTTGTCAATGCGGAGCAGGATGTGTTCGTTCAATTCAATCCCTGTCGCTTTCAAGTCAGGGATGAATGACATGTACAGGGTATCGCTGGTTTCATCGTAATTTGTAGTTGGTTGAGTCATTTTGTTACCCTATTTCTTTCTGGTAAACGGTGACAATAAAATTATTTGATTCAATTTTGCCAAGTCTGCTTTCTTGAAGCCTAAAAAGCACAATAGCAACGATGTGAGTGTTGCTGGCTGGCAGGTTGTCAAATTCTTTTGAGTATCTATACTTTTGTGGATTGAGCGAATCTTGTTTGCGCGTGCCTGATTGAACGGTCTCTTTCAATTCTTCTTCGTAATCTGCTATTTCAGGGTGATTATCAATGATGTGTTCCCATCGTTCCTGGGTCAGATAAATGCCATTGCCGTATCTGTCTTGTACTGTCCAGCGGATGGGTTCGGTCATGGCTTACATTTTACCCCGTTTTGGATTTTCCCCGAAACTAACAACATGTCCGCTCGAAAATGACCTATCGCTTCGAGATTCCCGCGGGTGCAGTGCTGCGCACCGTCCTCTTCGCACAGCCCTGTGGCCTGCGGGAAGAGCGGAGCGGCATGGATTGAAATCTGCCGCCTCAGAGTGAAACTGCTCTTGCTGCCACACTCTTCTGTGCAAGTAAGAGGTAGGTATTAAGGAATTTGAGTTTTTCCTATCGGATAATTAGATTTCTCTATACGTGCTTAACGAGTATGGAGGTCCATCACGTGCAAGCCATTGGCTGTCTGAGAAGCACCATCCTACTCCAGCTTGTCTCTCAGCAACCTTCAAAGTTGCACTTGTGAGTTGAATCTACATTCGATAATCTTGCAGGAAAGATAAACGACAGACTATCAGATCTCGAGGATGACCGCGAAAAAATTCCCGGGAGAATAGAAGGCGAGGCCAGTATAAAAGGACAAATACAAAGGAATTGACTGTGACGGCGGATAAAAGAATCCGCTGTTTGATTCTTAAAACGAAATGCCGGGGTAAGAATTATATAGTCTGAATCTTCCGTAAGGTGATATTAATGTAAAAACTTGCAATAAGGATTTGTATGACCTGCGTTTCTGAATATTCTCCCCAGTTACATGCCCTTGGTTTTCGGACCACATCCCAGCGGATGACCATCCTGCATGTTCTCCGTCATGCGGGCGGACATCTTTCTCCCAAGCAAGTTTATGATCTGGCATGCCGCGAAATGCCCGGTTTGACGGAGCCAACCATCTATCGCACACTGGAGTTTTTGGCAGAAAACGGATTGGTGCTTGCGGCGCACGTCGGTAATGGAAAAATTGTCTACGAGCTGTCTAACGGCAACCATCATCATTTGATCTGTCGAAATTGTGGACGTTCACTGGAAATCGAACATGCTCCGCTACAAAAACTCTATCGCCAGCTCGAATCGTCGACCGGTTATAAACTGGATTCGAGCCACGTTACATTCTTCGGTTTATGCCCGGGTTGTCAGTAGCTATTGAAAGGAGTAATTAGCCATGTCGACCATGAAAAATATCTTCCCAATCAAATTGCTTGTTGTATATTATGCAGGCTTGTTTGTTTGGTTGAGTACCTCGGCCATGCACATCCCGGACGGTTATCTTAGCCCCATCACCTCGCTTGTTATGTTGCTGCTTGTGCTGCCCTTCTGGGTGATCGGCGTTCGCAAGATCCGCGAGACGATGAATGCTCGCAGCGTGCCATTGATTGCTTTGGTGGCGGCTTTCTCATTCGTCATCATGATGTTCAATGTCCCATTGCCTGGCGGGACAACGGGACACGCGGTGGGCGCGGCCTTGGCGGCTATCGTACTCGGCCCGGAAGTTGCCACCATTGCGGTTTCGATTGCTCTGATCATCCAGGCCTTTTTCTTCGGCGATGGCGGGATTCTGGCGATTGGAGCAAATTCTTTTAATATGGCGGTGATCATTCCGTATGTCAGCTTTGCCATCTACCAGATGTTCTCAAAAAATATGCCGTTGACTTCAAAACGCCGTGTGATCGGCGCGGCAGTGGGTGGCTGGGTCGGTGTGACGGTGGGCGCTTTTTTCGCAGGAGTTGAGTTTGGGATTCAGCCTTTGCTGTTCAAGGCGGCAGATGGGTCGCCGCTCTATGCGCCGTTCCCGCTTTCGGTGGCCGTGCCCGCCATGGTCATTCCTCACATGTTGGTCGCATCGGTAGTGGAGGGAGTTTTGACAGCGTTGGTCGTGGCTTATTTACAGCGATCCAATATCAGCGTGCTTGAAGCGGCGGAGAAACCAAATTTGATCGGCGAGGTGGGCGGGTTCCAAAATCTGCGTGTGCTGTGGATCGGCCTCTTCGGTTTGATCGTCGCGGCGCCGCTTGGTCTGTTGGCTCCGGGAACGGCCTGGGGCGAATGGGGCACGCAGGAATTGAGCAAAATGGGACTTGGTTCCGTTCCGGCCGGCCTCGAAAAATTATCGGGTCTGTGGGGAGCGCCGCTGGCTCGATACAACCTGCCTGTGTTGGGGAACGCCAATTTGGGATATATTCTTTCTGCCTTCGTTGGAATTGGAATTACCGCATTGGTTGTTTGGTTGTTCACGCTTTTGTTGACATCCACTGCTGAAGCAAAAAAAACGAATAGGTAGAGAGATTACTCCGGATCTAAAGCTACTTCATGGCTTGATATGGAAACTATGTCAACTTCTAAACATAATCACAAACAGAGCCATGTGTTGGAACATACCCTGCATGGCATTTCGGAGGCTTTGGAGCGCGCACTCTTTGCCGAAGAGATCAGCGCACGCCCCGGACTGTTCCAATCTCTTGACCCGCGCGTAAAAATCATCTCGGTGCTGGCTTTGTTGCTTTCGGTTAGTCTTTCACGCAGTCTGTTCGTGATTGCCGGAATTTATCTGCTGACATTGATTTTCGGTCTGGCCTCGGCGATTCCGGCTGGCTTCTTTGTCAAACGCGTTTGGCTGGCCCTGCCGTTCTTCACAGGCATGATTATTTTGCCTGCTTTGTTTATCACACCTGGTCCGGCCTTGCTGCACTTGCCGCTTGGTTTGGTCATCACACACACAGGCATGACCACTTCGCTTTTTTTACTTTTGAGAGTCAGCACATCTGTATCTTTAACTTTGCTGCTGATCCTCACAACTCCCTGGAATACTGTTCTCAGCGCCCTGACTGTGCTGCGCGTGCCGGATGTTTTTATTCTTATTCTCGGCATGACCTATCGTTACATCTATTTGCTGCTGCATACAGCCAATGACATGTTTCTTTCCCGGAAGAGTCGAATGGTCGGGCACCTGGATAGCGCTGAAGACCGCCGCATGATGGCCGCCATCAGCGGTACATTGCTGAGCAAGTCGCTTAACTTGAGCAGTGAAGTTTATCTCGCCATGCAGTCACGCGGTTTTCGCGGCACGATGGTCACCTTGAAACCTTTCAAGATGCAAGTCCACGATTGGCTATGGTTAACGGTATTTTTTGTGCTTGCGTCACTGGCTGTTTTTCTTGGCCGTTAGTTATAAAGGATAGTATTTTGGAACCTGAAATTGTTTTTGACCTCAAACAAGTTTCTTTTGCTTATGATGGTATACAACCCGCACTAGAAAATATTAATTTAACGGTCCAGACTGGTGAAAGACTAACCGAAAGCAACAAA
>JAJYOH010000569.1 GCA_021796315.1 Chloroflexota bacterium | reverse complement strand
TCATTTGTGAACCACCAAAACAAAAGTTTTCTCTATATCCCGAAACTCACCTGCGCCGGGCTGACCAACAGTATCGGTACATGGATGACAGGCATCTGCGGCAGGAACCAACCCAAACCAAAACTGGCAAGATTCATCACGAGGCTCAATAGAATGGCTTCCTTCCATCCAAGCTGGTTGCCGGGGAAGAAGCGCAGGAATGCGCCTTCGATCAACCAGATGAAAATCTCGGAGATCAACAGAACAGTCAAATAGCGGGTAAAAAAGAAATTCAACGCAGCCCATAGCATGGACTGTGTAACCACATTGGCAAGGACGCTGGTGAGCAAAATTCTGCCAGCCGGCTTTCTCCTCCAAAATGCGTATACGAGGACAATCACCCCCTCGATGAAAACGGTGGTCAGCAGACTACCGATCACTGCTTTTTGGATTTACGGCTCACGACCAAAACCACGACAACAATGACAACTACTACGATCAGGCACAGCATGCAAGCGCAGATCAGGATCACGCTGACCGAAAAGTAATTTGTCGGCATGAGATTGTCTGGATTGGATTGGGCTTCCACCAACAAATCGTCCGGGTGGATGGTGACTTTGTAGATCGAGTTGAATCCGGCTGTTTGGAAGATGCTGCTCTGCCGCGTCTTTCCATCCGAAAACTGGATTTCCAGCCGATGATATGCACTGAAGCCATACGCCAAGGCGTAACATGTGGTGGCGTTGCAGGTGAAGTGCTGCGGTCCTGCCACTGTCAGAGGCTGGGCATCCTGGCAATCAGCCTGCTCACATTCGTACAGCGTACCAGAAACAATCGTCAATTGCTGGCCTGGAATTCCCTGCTCGAATGTAAAATCCATTGTCGGCTTGGGGCCTGTGTCCGCTGAGACGGCGCGGAACGGCATGAATGCCAGTAAGAACAGTAACAGGATGATGGCCTTTTTATATTCTGTGCTCATATTCACAGATCGCATCCTCCTAATCCATAGTTATCTCTATGTGGTTGCAATCACATGATGAGGAACAACAAAACATCACGGGCTGGCGGCGGGGCGGCTATTGGCGCAGTGGATTGCACAATGATATGATTATTATTGTACATTTACCAGCTTATGCAAATGGTACCACAGTCATGGCTGTTAAGGTTAGCGGGCCGAGGCTGAAATTCGCCATAGGCTTTGAGAAAGCCGTCACCCCAACATCGAATCCCGCTTCCCTAATCTGCCATCCCCGCTTATACTCGCACAACAATATGACACCTTCAAAACGCTGGCTCATCCAACCTACGCTCACACCACAGGCCGATGAAAATCTTATTAAGTTCCCGTCCATCCTGCGGCAGATCCTCTTCAACCGCGGCTACGCCACTGACGCCGAAGCGCGCACTTTTCTCAAAGCCGAGCCGGATTTCGATCCCAATCCTTTTCAACTGACTGGCATGGACGCCGCCGTCGAGCGCATTCGTTTCGCCATCGACCAGCACGAACCCATTGCCATTTACGGCGATTATGATGTAGATGGCGTCACATCCACTGCCCTGCTCGTCCAGGCCTTGCAGGCACTGGGCGCGGATACGCGCGGCTATATTCCGAATCGTTTCGACGAAGGCTACGGTCTTAACAAGGATGCGCTGGATCATCTCAAAGCGGACGGCGTTAAACTGGTCATTACCGTCGATTGCGGAATCCGCTCACCGGATGAAGCGCTTCATGCCCGGACCACTGGTCTCGATCTCGTTATAAGCGACCACCACCACCCCGCCGAAGGCGACCTGCCACCCGCACTGGCGGTCATCAATCCAAAACAACACGGCGATATTTATCCCGATAAAGATTTGGCTGGAGTGGGAATCGCGTATAAAATTGCAGAAGCACTTTCGTTAGACGGTAGACCGTGGACCAAAGACCGTCAACCGTCAACGGTCAACGGTCTGGTTCTCAACGACCTGCTTGATCTCGTAGCCCTCGGCACCGTTGCTGATCTCGCGCCCTTGGTCGGCGAAAACAGAGTCCTGGTTCGCAAAGGGCTCAAACAAATTCGTGAGACAAAACGACAGGGGCTTTTTTCTTTGGCGAACGTGGCCGAGGTCAGCCTGCAAAAAATCACGTCTGGCAACATCGGCTTCATGCTTGGACCGCGGCTGAACGCTTCGGGCAGGCTTGAGTCTGCGCTGGCTTCGTTCGAATTATTGACCACGTCAAATTTCATGCGCGCCGGTCAACTCGCGCAACAACTCGATGTGCAAAATCGTCAGCGGCAAAGTATCACGCGTTCCATGCAGGAACAGGCCGAAGCGATTGCAATGTCCGAAGACCCGAACGCATATCTGCTCTTCGCCGCACATGAAGACTTCAATCCAGGCGTGGTTGGGCTGGCGGCTTCGCGTCTATGCGAGACACATTATCGTCCCGCCATCGTCGCGGCAAAAGGCCCGGATGAGACGCGCGGTTCGTGCCGTTCCATCCCTGAATTTCACATCACCGACGCGCTCGATCAATGCGCCGACCTGCTCGTTCGTCACGGCGGCCATCGCGCCGCGGCGGGATTCACCGTCCGCAATGAAAAGCTGTCAGAACTGGCGGCCCGCTTGAAGTCCATTGCCGAGGCGCAGTTGAGCAAGGAAGACCTGCGTCCAACCATGACGGCAGATGTCGAAGTTCCGCTTACACAATTGAATTTTAAATTACTCGAGCACCTTGAATATTTCGAGCCAACCGGTTATGGAAATCCTGACCCGGTGTTTGTCTCGCGGGATGTCAAAGTCAAAGCCTCGCACACGGTCGGCTCGGAAGGCAGACATCTCAAGCTGACTTTGGATGATGAGCGCGGCGCAACTTTTGACGCCATCGGTTTTCGCATCGGGAATTTGCAGGCAAACCTGCCGCCGCGTTTGGATTTGATGTACACGCTGGAAGTGAACGAATATAACGGGCGCACATCGCTTCAATTAAATTTGAAAGACGTGAAGGCCGCCAACATACCAGATTGAAATCACCTCAGGTCGTCCATAAGTCTCACATCGCCCCCTGGTGGAGATTGTGTCCAGTTTTGTAAAGTACCTCAGGCCGGTCTATAAGCCGCATTTTGTCCAGCGGATCGCTCCGCCTGGGTGATCATCTCTCTATGCAGTCTACCCGAGACTCGAATGGAGCGGGCCGCTCCTTGTCTCTGCTTGACCTTGCTCCCGGCGGGGGTTGCCTGGCCGTGTATATTGCTACACACGCCGGTGGTCTCTTACACCACCTTTTCACCATCACCGCCCCCGCCCTTTCCTCCTTCAAATCCTTCGGATTTGAAGGAAGCAGGAGGGGATGGCTGTTTGTTTCTGTGGCCCATCCAGCAGATCACTCCGCTCCGAGCTTTCCCCGGCGCCGCGCCCTGTGGAGTGCGGACTTTCCTCGATCCCGTCAGAGACGAAACCGCGATCACCCGACCGACCTGAGGCGCTTTCATCATACACGCTAGAAGAAAGGGCGTCAACACTTGCAATACTCAATCTCAGGACTTACGCAGAAATAACCGCCAAACACGGAGAACGCCAAGATTTTTCAAATGACACCAGGAAAACTTGGCGAACTCTCAAAATACTTGGCGCTTTGGCGACTTGGCGGTGAAAGTGCACGATTTTGCATAAGTACTAAATCTATGAAAAAGGGATGTGAAGAAGCCAAACCCGATTTTTTTAATGTAAAATAGGACTGCGATCATTTCTCCACTGAGGAATCACTTTGAGCGACTGGCCTGGGAAGTATGTCATCGGTCTGACCGGAAACATTGCCACCGGCAAAAGTGTCGTGCGGCGAATGCTGGAGCATTTGGGCGCGTACACAATCGACGCA
>JAJYOH010000568.1 GCA_021796315.1 Chloroflexota bacterium | reverse complement strand
CATCCTCTTTAATAAGTATATCAACATCTCTGTTTCATGAGCCGAATATTTTCATGCCGCCATACTCGAATATGGCGGCATGAGGGAGTGAAACCTATGGCGTTGGCGTTGTCGCCAATATTGCTGCCGGAGTGTCTGTTGAAATCGCGGACGGCGTGTCTGTCGATGTCACTGCCGGTGTTGATGTCATGCTGCCAGGCACCTTTGATTGCAGCATCTTGATCAATGCGTCCAGTAAAGCTTGAGGGATTCGCGATCTGGCTCCACCGCCTTGCGCTCGGCGAGCCTGAGCAGTAGCGATCTCACTTGGATTTAGATTTTGTCCACCAGCCGGCCCGCCTCCACCCGGACCTCTAAAGTTACCGCCGGGGAATCCGCCTCCACCCGCGCGTGGGGTGCGGTTTGCCTGGGGAGTACCATTAAATCCGAATCCGCCAGCTTGAACGATGCCTTGTTGTTGCATGAAGGTAAAAGCATCCTGATTGGTTAAATTCATGGCGTTGATGGCGTTGATCTGATCGGCGGTCATTGTGCTTTTGATTTGATCGAACGCTGCGGTAACTTCCTGCGGCGCGCTGGAACTGCTCGTCTCTAACTGACCATAGAGTTGCCATAATGGGATGAGTTGTGCGGCTTCAGTTGCATTCACGGCCTGCGGCGTGCCCTCCAACTTGAATGTGCCAACGGCAAGCTGCAACTGCGGTGAGATCGGGTGATTATTCCCCTGTCCCTGACCAGATGCGGTCTGGCCTTGTCCGCTTTGGTTGTTGCTTTGATTATTGTTGTTTCCACCAGTACTGCTTCCGCAGGCCGTTACTATAAAAGCCAGGGTAACCAGTAAAGCGATGAGGAGAATTATTTTTTTCATATTTTTCTTTTCCTTTTTTCAGGTAAGGCCTATTTCCTAAATACTATTCAAATCGAAGGGCTTCGATTGGATCCAATTGAGCGGCTTTGCTGGCCGGGTAATAGCCAAAGAAAATACCCACGATCGCAGCTGACCCAAACGCCAACAGAACTGAGCTTGGCACAATGACTGTTCGCATTCCACTGACCGAGCCAAACACCACGGAGCCGCCCAGACCGACGAATAATCCGATCAGGCCTCCTAATGCGCTCAGCATCAAGGCCTCCATCAGGAACTGGATACGAATGTCATCACTGGTCGCACCGATCGACTGGCGAATGCCAATTTCACGGGTTCGTTCGGTGACACTGACCAACATGATATTCATGATGCCGATACCGCCTACCAGCAACGACACGCCTGCTACCCAGGCCAATAGAGACCGGAAGGCAGCTGTGGTTGATTCCTGCGTGGCAATGATATCCTGTTGGGTCGTGATCGAGAAATCGGGGTTGCTGGCTGTTACTTTATGGCGCGTGTAAAGCAGGAGTTGAATCTGCAAAATAACATCATTCAGCTTTGCCTTGGGGTCCACTTTCACGTAGATCAACCGGACTTCATTTCCACGAAACCGGGCAAATTGGGAAGGCGTGAACTTTTGGAATACAACCGTGATCGGCATATATAGACGCGCATCATAATCCACGCCGCCAACGGCCCCTTTGGGAGCCAGCACACCGATCACAGGCAGTTGGAAGTTTCCAACATTAACATATTGGCCGACAGGGTCGGTTGTCCCGAAGAGCTGCGTGGCAAGGCTGGACCCTAGCACCACCACACCCTGTTTTTGATCCACAGCAGTTTGAGTGAAGTAGGAACCGCTTGCCATTTTCATATCTCGAACTGTGGGAAAGTCTGGAGTGGAACCCAGAATGTTTATACCTGTCAATGTTACACCGTTGGCTTTGACCGTTTCGGTCGCGCCCTGTTCAACCGTTACTCCTGTGACGCCTACCACCTGTTGGTCAATGGCAGCCGCATCACTAAAGACCAGACCACCGCGATTGTTAGGTGTAAAACTCTGCGCTCCGCCTCGATTAAAACTGGGAGTGATGAAAACCAAATTCGATCCCAGGCTGGTGATCTGGTCGTTGATCGTCGCTTCAGTACCCGCACTGATCGAAATGACCATGATTACTGCGGCAACACCAATAATGATTCCTAACATGGTCAGCAGGGAACGGATCTTGTTTTTGGTAATCGCTTCCCAGGAAATCTTAATAACCTCGGACAGTTTCATTGCTTCCTCCCGTGGCCGTTGTGCGTGATGGACTCGATCTGTCCGTCGCGCAATGCAATGGTACGCTGGGCATAGGCGGCAATCTGGGGATCGTGCGTGACAATGACAATGGTCGCTCCCTGTGCGTGGATTTCGTGGAACAGGCTCAATATCTCCGCTCCAGAGTGGCTGTCCAGATTGCCGGTCGGTTCATCCCCAATGATCATGATGGGGCTGTTGATCAAGGCGCGGGCAATCGCGACACGTTGTTGCTGTCCACCGGATAGTTCCTGCGGCATGTGATCCATGCGGTTGCCCAAGCCGACTTTCTCAAGCATTTCGCGCGCCAGTTTTTCTTTGTCTTTCTGTGTTTGGGTGTCCGTGCGGTCATACAACAATGGCAGCATAACGTTGCGCAGGGCAGTGGTGCGCGAGAGCAGGTTATACGCCTGGAAAACGAACCCAATTTTCTTATTGCGGATCGCGGCTAATTGTTTATTGTCGAGGTTGCTGATGTCTTGGTTATCCAGAATATATTGGCCAGTCGTGGGCCGGGATAAACAACCGAGGATATGCATCAAGGTGCTCTTTCCCGAACCGGATGGACCAATGATGGAGACGAATTCTCCAGTCTTGATCTGGATGCTGACGCCATCGAGCGCGGCGACGGTCGCGTCGCCCATCCCATAGATTTTTTTCAGATCGACCGTTTCGATGATCGCTTGCGTGCTCATATTATTTTGTACCTACGATTCCCGTGCTGACCACATCGCCAGCCTGGAGGCCGGACTTGATCTCTGCATTCACCAGGTCCTGCAAACCGACGGTGACGGTGGTCAATGTCAGCTTTCCATTTTTGACGACAAATACCGCGTACTGTCCAGGTGATGTTTCATGTAAGGCGGCCACGGGCGCTAGAACCGCATTTTGTGCATCGCCTGCGATCACATTCACTGCGGCGCTCATGCCGAGCAGGAGTTTTGCGGAGGTGGGGTCGAGCTGGACCATGCCGCTCACGGCAGATGTGCCGGAGGATGTGACCAGGGCAGGACTTACCTCCACGACTTTTCCTTTGAAGGTCTGGTTGGGCAGGGCGTCGAATACCACATCGGCAGCATTCCCGACCGAGAACATTTCGTAGCTGGCTTCGTCGACATAGGTTTGCACGTAAAGAGTGCTCATATCCGCGATGGTCATGACCGCTGCGCCTCCACTAACAGAATCGCCGAGTTGAGCGCTGACGGTCGTGACAATTCCCGAAAATGGGGCGTAGAGTTGTGTTGCATTAAATGTGTCTTGCGCAGATTGTAAAGTGAGCTTGGCTTGCCCAAAGGCGCTCAAGTTGGTGCCAGTGGCGTTATCAGGAACCGCAACCCCGGTCAGCGCATCGAGATACCATTGGGCCTCCTGCACCGAGGCTAAGGCTGCCGCATAGGCCGCTCTTGCCGCTGCAATATCGGCATCGGTCGGAGCATTGACGCTCTGGGGGGATGTGCGGGTTGCTGGAGCAGTAAAGGTATTCGGGACATAGTTGGCTGCATACCAAAGTTGATCGCCCGAAAGAGCATTTTGCTCGCTTTTCAGCTTTGCTGCAACGGCGTCAATTGCCTTTTGCTGATCGCTGGTGGGCGGGTTGTTGGCAGCTGACTTGGCCTGATCCAACGCCTGTTGAGCGGCAGCTATTTGCTGCTCATCGTAAAATACCTGCGGGCTTAT
>JAJYOH010000567.1 GCA_021796315.1 Chloroflexota bacterium | reverse complement strand
GATATGCCGCGCGCCTGATACTAATTTTTCAAGATAAACATTTCCGTCACCGAAAGCAGATTCCGCTTCGCGTCGCGCGGACGCCAGCAAGGTCGGCATTTCTTCTAGCGACGTGACCTCTCTCATGCCTTTTCCACCGCCGCCTGCACTGGCTTTGATCAGCAAAGGGAATCCGATTTTGGGAGCCAGGGCAAGAAGTTCTTCATCGCGCATTGCTCCTTTGCCCTCGGTGCCGGGCACAACTGGCACACCTGCGGCAGTGACCGTGTCGCGAGCGGTCATCTTATCGCCCATGGCTGCGATAGCTGATGGTTTTGGCCCAATATAAGTAATACCTGCGTCGGCGCAGGCCGCAGCAAACGCTTCGCGTTCAGCTAAAAATCCATAACCCGGATGGATTGCGTCCGCGCCGCATTGACGGGCAATGTCTATGATCTTATCTGCGCGCAGATAAGATTCGCGCGAAGGCGCGGGACCGAGCAAATAGGCTTCGTCCGCGTAACGGACATGCAAGGCGCTGCGGTCCGCTTCTGAATAAACCGCTACCGTTTGAATGCCCAACTCGCGGCAGGTGCGCAAGATGCGGACTGCAATCTCTCCGCGGTTAGCAACCAGAATTTTCTTGAACATAAAAGCTCCACTCGCATCATGTTTCAGCATTAAGTGTCACATCGTGACACTTAATGCTGAAACAAAATTGATACCTAAAGGGGAATATTACCGTGCTTCTTGGCAGGATTGGCATCTCGTTTGTTTTGTAACATCTCCAGCGCATTGATCAAGCGTGGACGCGTCTCTTTTGGTTCGATCACATCGTCTACGTATCCGCGTCCTGCCGCCACATAAGGGTTGGCAAACTTCTCCCGGTACTCGGCCACCAATTCCACTTTGCGCTTGAGCGGGTCTTTGGCTTTCTCCAGCTCTTTGCGAAAAATGATGCTTACAGCGCCGTCCGGGCCCATGACCGCGATCTCAGCGGTGGGCCAGGCCAAATTTAAATCGCCGCGAATATGCTTGGATGACATCACGCAATAAGCGCCGCCGTAAGCCTTGCGTGTAATCACCGTCAGCTTAGGCACCGTTGCTTCGCAGTAGGCGTAAAGCAGCTTGGCGCCGGAGCGGATGATGCCCCCATGCTCCTGATGCGTTCCAGGCAGGAAGCCCGGAACATCTTCAAAAGTGATGATCGGAATGTTGAATGAATCGCAGACGCGTACGAAACGGGCGGCCTTTTCGCTGGCGTCGATATCCAGCACGCCTGCCAGCACCGCAGGCTGGTTTGCGACGATGCCCACCGAATGTCCGCCGAGATGCGCAAAACCAACTACAACATTTGCGGCAAAGTTTTCATGGATCTCAAAGAAATGTCCATCATCCACGATCATGTGAATGACTTCTTTGATATCGTATGGCTTGTCCGGCGATTCAGGGACGATAGTGTTCAACCCTTCTTCCATGCGCAAGGGATCGTCTCCATTTTGAATGAAGGGCGGGTCTTCCATATTGTTCTGCGGCAGATATTCGAGCAACTGACGGATGAGGAACAATGTATCCGCTTCGTTGTCGGCGGCGACATGACATACGCCCGATTTTTCCGAGTGGACGCTTGCGCCACCCAGATCTTCGAATGAAACATCCTCGTGCGTCACCGTTTTGACCACATCCGGGCCGGTCACGAACATGTAGGATGAGTTGCGCACCATGAAAATAAAATCGGTCAGAGCAGGCGAATAAACCGCGCCCCCGGCACAGGGTCCCATGATGACGCTGATTTGTGGGATCACGCCCGAAGCCAGTGTGTTGCGCAGAAAAATATCGGAATATCCGCCCAACGAAACGACACCCTCCTGGATGCGCGCGCCGCCTGAGTCATTTAATCCGATCACGGGTGCGCCCGTCTTCATTGCCATATCCATGATCTTGCATATCTTTTCCGCGTGTACTTCTCCAAGCGAACCGCCAAACACGGTGAAATCCTGCGAGAAGACGTATACCAAGCGGCCTTCAATGGTGCCCCAGCCCGTCACGACAGAGTCGCTTAAAAATCTTTGCTCGTTCAGGTTGAAATCATGAGTGCGATGCTCGATGAAAGAATCCACTTCGTGAAAAGAGCCTTTGTCGAGAAGGATGTCAAGGCGTTCACGAGCCGTCAGTCGGCCCTTCTTGTGTTGGGCATCGATGCGATCTGTTCCGCCGCCCAATTGAGATTTGGATTTCATTTCACGCAAATGGAGGATTTTCGGGTTTTCGCTCATAAGACTCTCTTTGAAAATAATTCAGATTTTTTGGATTGAGAACAACCGCGCTTACAAAAGCCAGTAGGACGATGTTGATCAGAAGGTCGAAGGGCCAATTGGCCCGCATCTCAGTCTGGACGAAAAGCCGGTCAGCCCAACTCCAGGCCGTGTACAAACCGGATGCGACCAGCAGAACTGCGCGCATGTAAGGTTTTCTGTTCCACCAACTCCACAACAGGAATAATCCTGTCAAGGCCCAGAGTGCGCCAGTCGCCGCAATGTAAATGGGGCCGGGAAATGATGCATATGTTTCCAGTACGTTGCGCCAGAAAATGCCTGTGGCGAAGCGCACGATGTTCCAGGCTGTCAGGATTAACACCAGCCATAGAACCAGAGTTACTTGAAATGAAAACTTAAAACCCAGTTTCATTATTTAGCCGGCTTTGGTAAGAACCGCATCAGATCTTTATCATCCCAACTGGCGATTGTTTCGAGCCGGTTGGTATATTGGCCGCGATAGGGTGTGCCCTGCAGCATGGTGGAATTGGCGAACACGTAGCGCATGCCCATAGCGTATAGATAATCAGACCCGGCGCTTTTTTTCATAGCCTGAAAATAATCGTAACTGTTGCCCAGCCCATCCATATTTACGATGGTTCTATCGTGAATAAAATATGCAAAACTCCCGCCGCCGGTCATGCCGATGATGTCGCCCGGTTGGGTATGCGCCTCCAGAAAGGGAATCACATCCATATAAGGCGCATCGGGCGGAGTAGTGCCATGAGGCATTTGGGAGCTGGTAACCTCCCAATAGCTGAAAGACATCTGCGCGCCGAGCACGGCAACCAATACCCAGGTCAGGGCTCGTGTGACAGCCCATTTCTTGAATAGGAGATCGAACAAAGTGTTTATGAGCATCGCGATAACGAAGACCGAAAGGATTTGTTCTGTCAGCCAGTACCATCCTTTCAAAGCCGAATATCCGGTGATATTGTAGGAAAGTATCTGCAGCCAGCTTCCGATCAGTAATGGGATCAGGCCTGCTTTTACAATGGCTTTGACCGACTGTTTTCGCCTCAGCAGAAAGATTCCGCAGAGGATAATTACGGCGACTGCAATAATGATTAAAAAATTATTGCGCCAAAGTATAGTGCTTACTGAGGCGGGGTCCTTATAAAAAAGCCAGTTGCTCCAATCTCTCAGCAGAGTTGTTAATTGTCCCCAGGAATTCGAGCCGTTTGGGTCCAGTGCTAGAAACGAAAGAGTGTCCTTGGGCGTGCCTCCGTAAATGATGATTGCAAACGTGCCCCACCAGCGCTTGATCTGCCCGCTGATTGGACTGAATATGCCAAAAGCGAATTTGCTCCACAGCATGTAGATGGCCATTAAGCCACCGAGAACGCCGTAATACGCCGAACCTTCTCTGAACCAATCTTTCCAGTATTTTTTTAATTGCTCCAGGGGCGGAACAATCACCACACTCATGCCAGGAGTACGGAATACATATGTTATGCCCCGAATGAAGAGAATAAATCCAAACGTGAACGCGGCATCCAGCAATAAAATGACAGCCGAGAAGACTGGCAGAAAATGAAGTATTCCCCCGGCCAG
>JAJYOH010000074.1 GCA_021796315.1 Chloroflexota bacterium | reverse complement strand
TGGAAGAGGGGCGAGCGCCTGAATTTATCAGCCTGAACATGCGCAAGGATGGCTCGCGCATCTGGATACAGGAAGACGCCCGCGCCGTAAAGGATGCAAACGGGAACATCCTGTATTACGAGGGCTTCGTCAGCGACATCACCGAGCGCAAGCAGGCGCAGGAGGCGCTGCAGCGCGCCGAGCAACGCTATCGCGGTTTGTTCGAAGATGCGCCGGCCATGTATGTCATCACCCGCGAGGTCGAGGGCAGCCCTATGGTGGCGGACTGCAACGGACTATTCTCGCGTACCTTGGGATACAGCCGTGATGAACTGCTGGAGCGGCCGGTGACAGACTTTTACTCGCCCGCTTCGCGCCTCCAATTGCTCGAAGGCGGCTACCGCCGCGCTCTGGCAGGAGAATTTATGATTGAAGAGCGTGAACTCCTAACCTACGATGGGCACGTCGTTCCCGCTATGGTGCGCGCGGTACCCGAGCTTGATGCCGCAGGGCGCGTACTTGGCACCCGGGCCATGTTCGTGGACATCAGCGAGCGAAAGCAGGCGGAAGAGGAATTGCACCGCATCAAAAACAAGCTCGAAACCCTCAACCTCGAACTCCAGCAGTCGCTGGAGCGCGAAACACTACTGGCCTGCACGGACGGTTTGACCGGCTTGTACAATCACCGTCACTTCTTCGAACTTGCTGCCCGCGAATTCCACGCCGCCGTACGTCATCAAAGCCCGCTCACTTTCATGATGTTCGACGTGGATGACTTCAAACGAGTTAACGATATTTTTGGGCATGCCGCCGGTGACAAGCTGATGGTGGAGATGGCGCAGATTGCTGCCGCGCAGGTGCGCGCCTCCGATATGGTGGCGCGCTACGGCGGGGATGAATTCATAGCCATGCTGCCGCATGCCAGTGCGCAGCAGGCGCTGCCCATCGCGGAGCGCATCCAATCAGGTGTCAAGGCCATAGGCCTGCAAACCGGCAACGAAGCGTTGACTGTTACGTTGAGCATTGGCATTGCGGAGATGCGGCATGAACCAGTGGACAAGGATGTCGAGCGCGTCATCCAGCGCGCAGACAAAGCGTTGTATACAGCAAAACAAAGCGGGCGCAATCGTACTGTGATCTTTGAAGAGGATGAGAAAGGAGCGACCTGATGAATTCTCCAAAACCATCCCTCACATGGGACGATCCGTCGAGGGTGACGGACACTTAGGTTCCCATTCTCTACCGTACACAATCTCTTTATTGACAAGTTTCTCTTCCGGCATGGCGCGGCAGACTTTGATGCGCCAGGGCTTTGGAAGTAGTTTTGCTTGTAGTACTTACGCAGAATCGTGTACTTTCATCGCCAGGTTTTTGAGAGTTTGCCAGGCTTTTGTGGCGTCATTTGATAGATGCTGGCGTCCCGCGTGTCTTGGTGGTTATTTCTGTGTAAGTCCTGACACATTGTTGTCCACCGTTAGAGGAGTGAAGCTATGAAAGCAAAATCAGTTTGCAACGCCAAAAGGGGACGCTTTTGTCACACTCAGCCTCGGTGTTGTTAAAATGAGCCGTGCCTCGTCTGCCGAATCGGCGGAAGATGCATTTCGCCGCGCCGACAATGCCCTGTGCGCTGCCAAACAAACCGGGCGGAATCGCACGATGATCTCTCGTGAAGAATAACAGCAGGAAAGAAAGATACTTATGAAATGGCAAACCGTTATTTTCATTAGCTTACTATCGGCCGCTCTGTCGACTTGGAATCCCCGTAATATTAGCAATAATTCCTAACGTTCCTGATATAAAAACCCCAATGGCAGATAACGATAATGCCCTCCACCAATTTCTATGATTACGATGAACCTGACAATATTTACTGCCCCTGACGGCAGTTTTTTCACACTGTGTTCCTTTGGTTGTTTTTGCTGTACATCTTGCCATTGTAAATTCTTTTTTTCTCGCTGTTTCCAGTTATTTCAAGATCCGCAACATTTGATCGTAAATTCCCGGTGCGGCGACGATCACAGACTGTGGTGGAGAGATGAAATCCGGACTACCATCCATGGCGCTGACGCGCGCTCCAGCCTCCTGCGCGATCAACCCTGCAGCAGCTATGTCCCAGGCTTTGAGTGAAAGTTCCCAGAAGCCGTCTAGGCGGCTGGCAGCCACATAACAACTGTCCAACACGGCCGAACCATGACAACGAACGCCCTGTGTCAATTTGGACATTTTCACAAAATTTTCAAAGTTGTTGCTTTCGGTGCTCCAGACATCATATGGGAATCCGGTCACTAGCAGACTTTTTTGCAATTCCTCAGTATGAGACGCGTGAATCCTCTTTCCATTCAAGCGAGCGCCCTTGCCGCGTTCAGCAGAAAACATTTCGTGGCGCAGCGGATCGTACACGACGCCCAATTTGAGGTTTCCGCGGAAAGCAAAGCCTATTGAAACACAAAAGATCGGGTCATGATGGGAATAGTTTACTGTCCCATCCAGTGGATCGATATACCAGATGTCTTCGTTCTGGCCTCTAATCTCGCCGCTCTCCTCGGTAAAGATATGGCCACCAGGAAAGCGCGTCTCGATTTCCTTAAGCAAAAAAGATTCCGAAGCATGATCGGCTTCGGTCACAAGGTCAATCACCCCCTTATAACTAATATCATGTTCCTTGTTAAAACCTTCCCGCAGGATCGCACCAGCGGATCGTGCTAGAGATTCAATATCGGACAGTGTTGGTTTCATGAATTCCATTCCTAACGCGGCAACCAGGCGCACGGATGGCAAAGCGAGTGTCTGGCAAACGCAATTCTTCTTTTGCGTCATCGATTTTTTTAGCGTTTCTGCAATATAGTGTCTCCTGTTTTCAGGTTAAACTTTCCAAAAACGCACAACAAACAGCTTGAAATGTAGTGATTATGATTATAACATCCATTAATCAAATCATAAAACAAATTAAAACGAAACAAAAATATTGACAAACAAAACATGCGGAGTATAATAACAAATATAGGACATACTCATTATGACAGCTAAAAGGAAAAAGAGTGGATACGTTGCATGGGTGGGGTTTGCCCCGTTTTTGATTTTTTGTTTGGCATTTGAGATTGTGCCAATCTTTTTTTTGGTCCGGGGAAGCTTTTTTGACAAAACCACCGGGGAACTCACGCTCTCACATTACTTTGAGTTGCAGCGTCCCTTGTACGTAAATTCATTCCTGAACAGTATTGAACTTTCGGCGTTAACAGCCGCGGTTGGCGTGGTTTTAGGCTCGTTGATTGGTTATGCAATTTATCTCTGGCCGTCCGAGCGTGTTCGCGATGCGCTCATCACACTTTCCGATGTAACCACTAATTTTGCGGGGGCTCCCCTCGCATTCGCGTTCGTTGTGATCCTGGGATTGAATGGGGTCATCACACAATTCCTGATACGGTATTTTCACTACGATCTTTATCAGACCTTTAGTATCTATTCCTTCTCGGGGTTGGTATTGGCCTACGTGTATTTTCAACTGCCCTTGATGGTTTTGCTTATTCTCCCTGCTTTTGCCGGGATCAAAAAAGAATGGCATGAATCGGCTCAAAGTCTGTCTGCCAGCGCCTTCCAATTTTGGTGGGATATCGGTATCCCTGTTTTAATGCCGTCCCTGATTGCCGGGTTTACACTGCTTTTTGCCAATGCATTCGGCGCGTATGCCACAGCTTATACGCTCGTTCAATCGAAGATGTCGCTGGTGACACTGCAGATCGGTTACATGATTGCCGGTGAAGTTCGGCAGGACCCAGGGATCGGCATGGCAATGGCGGTCCTATCCCTGCTCATTATGGGGTTGAGCATTGTCGTGTATCAGATAGCCACAGTTCGCGCTCATCGTTGGTCGAAATCCTGAGACACCGGAGGCTGGAACCAGGAAATGACGAAGAACTCTCAGAAGATCGGACGAGAATCCCGCAAGAAGCGCCGCGCCGCCGGTTGGCAAAGGGCTTTGATTGCGCTGTTTCTTTTTTACATGCTCCTGCCCATCGTCTCGACCTATGTCTTTTCGATTGCAACGCGCTGGGATCGCACCATCCTGCCCGAAGGATATACGCTTCAATTCTACGAAAAAGCTGTTCAATCTTCCTACTTCAATACCACACTGCGAAATTCACTGATCTTGTCGCTTGCGACGGTCCTCGTCAGCCTCATCATTATCGTTCCGACGGTCTATTGGGTTCACACGCGTTTAACGGGCGCCAAACCCTTGCTTGACGTGTTGATGATCCTGCCTTTTGGAATTCCTACTGTGGTGCTGGCGCTGGCCCTCATCCAGATTTATAACTTCGCTCCGCTGGCGCGTTCGCCCTACCTGTTGATCGGCGCAGTCGTCGTGTATTCCATGCCGTTCATGTACCGGCCGGTGTCCAACGCATTACAGGCGATTGATTCACATACGTTAACGGAGGCAGGCCAAAGTCTTGGTGCGAACGTTCTGCAAATCCTGGCGGAGGTTGTCATTCCGAATATCCTGCCCGGAATTTTGAGCGGAAGTCTGTTGGTCTTTGCCACTGTTTTTGCGGAATTCACGCTAACCTCGTTGATTGTGGGCGCGAAATTTAAGACGTTTCCGCTGCTGCTTGTGGAATATACGCGCATCAATGGAAATGTTGCAGCGGCCTTCTCGGTGATTTCCTTTACCATTGCCTGGCTGGTTTCCATGATGATCCTGTGGGTGGGGACGAAGGGAAAGGCCGCATCGCTTGAAGCGATGCAGGCTCGCTAAACAAAGGATGAATAGATGGCATATCTGGAATTGAAAAACGTATCCAAATCATATTCCGACGTTGACGTTGTGCATGACTTCAATCTAGACATCGAAAAGGGAACACTCGTTTCCCTGTTAGGGCCTTCCGGCTGCGGCAAGACAACCACATTGCGGATGATCGCCGGATTTGAGCAATTGGATGATGGTTCGATCCAACTCGATGGCAGCGATATCACCGGCATTCCGCCCAACCGGCGTGACATCGGTATGGTCTTTCAGGCGTATGCGCTGTTCCCGAATAAGACCGTCCGCGAGAATATTTCCTTTGGTCTTCGGATGAAGAAGACTCCGAAGAATGAGATCTGGAAAAAGGTTGATACCGTTCTTGAAATGGTGCGCTTGCAGGAAACCGCCAACCGCTATCCTCACCAGCTTTCCGGCGGACAGCAGCAACGCATCGCGCTGGCGCGTGCTCTGGCCGTGCAGCCGCGCGTCCTGCTTCTGGATGAACCGTTATCCGCCTTGGATGCGGAAGTGCGAGTGGTGCTGCGTGGAGAGATTCGCCGCATTCAATCCGAACTGGCGATCACCACTGTTTACGTAACGCACGATCAGGAAGAAGCCTTGTCCATTTCAGATAAAGTCGTTGTGATGAATAAGGGCCTTATCGAACAGGTTGGCGCTCCAGAAGAAATTTACCGCGCTCCGCAGACGCGCTTTGTCGCAACGTTCATCGGCACTGCCAATCAATTCCTGGGGATCGCTTCGGGCAGGGACGCGGTGGTTTGCAAGAATATCAAATTGTTTGCGGATGGTGTGAAGAGTTTCACCGACGGGCAGGAAGTGGTTGCGCTGGTACGACCGGAGAATATTCAGGTCCAGGCCGTGCAGCCGCAACGCAGCGATTGGAATGTGATTCCCGGTGTGGTTGAGACGATCACATTCCACGGCGCGGTCACGCGTCTCGGTGTAAACGTAAACGGTCAACGGGTTGTGGCTGACGTGACGGTTGCCAATACCAAACCGGTTTCATTAAACCAGAAGATCTGGTTGATGTTCCCTCCAAGCACCTGTCAGGTGATGGCTGTAATAGAATGATCTTCATCAACGCGCACGAACTGGTTCTTGATAAGCAGGAGAGGTTGGAAGCCTGGACCTCTTATGACCGCGTTGTACGTTCGGCGATGGACTTCGTCAAGAATTGTCCTGTTAATCGGGCAAATGGTTTGCCGTGGTATTTGCAGTATTCCTGCTTTTGGACTGATCCGCTTCGTCCGACTCTCTGGCCGGATAACCCCGCGGGGAAATTTGCGTGGGCCGTGACCACGCTGCTTAAGTATTATCCGTATTCGGGCGATGCCAGCCATATACAAATTGTCCGCACGATGCTCGACCGTCTTTGGGAATATCGTACGCCGAGTCACTATGATTGGCCGGATGTTCCCTATGCTTCAGCTCATCCTGGAACGGGAGTGTACTTCGGCGCGCGTGCGGACGGCGTCTATGCCACCGAGCCGGATAAGATCGCGCAGGCGGGGAGGGCCTACATAGACTTTTATGAATTGACCGGCGAAAGGAAATATCTGGAAATCGGCTCGCGGTGCGCGGAGGTGTTGGCGCAGAAAATCCGACCCGGCGATGGGTCCCATTCACCGTGGCCTTTTCGGGTTGATGTGCGCGATGGACACATCGTTGAAGAATATACCGCGCATTGGATTCCCGCGGTCAAACTGTTCGATGAGCTAACTCGATTGAACGAGGGCAACTATAAGACCGTGCGGAACCAGGTCTGGGACTGGATCGAGAAATATCCACTTCAAAACAACGTCTGGAAGGGGCATTTCGAAGATATCCGTCTCGATCCCGATAACGAAAACCGCGACCAATTATCGTCGTTGGAAACGGCGCGTTATATCCTCCAAAACAAGGATCAATTCCCAAAATGGAAAGAAACAGTTAAGGCCCTGATTGATTGGGTGAAAGATACATTCGGTGGGCATCCTTTCTTTACGGCGATCCCAATCCACGAGCAGAAGTTTTGTTATTTCCCGATGGGCAGCCATACGGCGCGTTTCGCCAATCTTTCAGCTCTTTACGCGGAGCAAACCGGCGACCCGACATACAAAGAACAGGCGCTTCGTTCCTTTAATTGGGCTAGTTATATGGCGAACAATGACGGTATCGTAACTGTTGGTGTGGATCGGCCGGATTACTATAACCAATGTTGGTTCACTGATGGTTACTTTGATTACGTTCCGCATTTTATAGATGGCATGGCGGCGATGCCCGAACTTGCTCCTGTGGATATAGATCGCATGCTGCGGTCAACCTCGATGGTGCAAGAGATCGTTTACAAACCATATCAAGTCTCTTACCGGACATTTGATACGGATGGCGCCCAGAAGCTGCGTTTAACGTTCCAGCCTTGCCAGATCCTCGCAGATGGGAAACCGCTCTCGCAGCAAAAAACGGCGAGTGATCAATCCGGATGGAATTTTGATTCCACTTTGAATGTTTTGATCATTAAACCGGGCTCCCGGGAAGTGGTCATTGCAGGACGTTGAATTCGATCCGAACCGCATTCGTCAAGACCCTTATGGTCACGGTCGATTCATCAGTTGCTTGGATTTGGAATTTAGGAAAGGAGGCGGTCACCCCGGAAGTGCATCACTGTTTCGCGAGCTTCGTTGGTGAGGTCAATCGTTCAACGGCTGACCCATAATTCAAACAAAAGGAGAATCAAGATGTCTAAGAGAATCACTTTGTTCGTGGGATTAATCACGGTGTTCGTTCTAGCGCTTTCAGCATGTGCTCCCGCTGCAACTCCTGCACCGGTTACTGAGGCGCCTGCTCCAACAGTTGCGGCTGCCACGGTGGCACCTGCACCGACCGTCGATGCGATGGCCCAGCTGGTTACTGCAGCCCAAAAGGAAGGCACGATTGTTTCCTATGGTGAGCCGGATAGCTGGGTGAACTACGGTGGGCTTTTCAAGGGCTTCACCGCAAAATACAACATTACCCACCAGGATACGGATATGGACAGCGGTACGATCATTTCCACGTTACAGGCTGAAGCCGCCGCGCCCGTGGCCGATACGACCGATCTCGGTCTTGCCTTTGCCAAACTGGTGGAAGACTCCAAGCTTTCACAGCCTTATAAGAATTCACAATGGAGCGAGATCCCGGATTATGCCAAGGATCCGCAGGGACGCTGGTCCGCCGCTTATTGGGGGGCTATGGCATTCCTCGTCAATGCTGACAAAGTGAAGACCGTTCCTCAAACCTGGGAAGACCTGCTCAAGCCGGATTACAAGAACACAGTCTGCATGAAGGACCCGCGCTCGTCTGCGACTGCGCAGATGATTGTCCTGGCCTCCGCCTACGCTCATGGAGGCAGCGAGACCAATGTTCAACCCGGTCTGGATTTCTTCAAGAAGATGATTGACGGCGGTGTCCTCAACGGCGTTTCACCGTCTGCGGCGAATATCCAGAAAGGCGAATGCCCGATCACGATTCAGTGGGACTTTGATGCTCTGAGCAACAAGGATCAAAATCCGAATATGAACCTGCAAGTGGTTCTTCCCACGGATGGAACAGTGGCCGGCATGTATATTCAGTTCGTGACCGCCGGTGCGCCGCATGCCAATGCGGCGAAGCTTCTGATGGAATATGAGTACTCGGATGCAGGTCAGTTGGCGTATGCCCAGGGCTTCGTGCATCCGATCCGCACCAGTGTACAGTTACCTGCAGATCTGCTGGCAAAATTTCCGCCTGCAGACGCCTACAAATCGGTTAATTTCCCGAAGGATTATGTAGCGCTTGATAAAGCCGGGACTGCTATTGCAGATGGTTGGGCTCAGATCGCCAAGTAAACGCTCGGAAAGTTGTTCGCAGGATGGAGCGGGATTTCCCGCTCCATCCTGAAAGTTCGTTCGCTTGCAATTGTTGTCTGGAATTGTTTTGTTGGATTTTCGTCAATTAGTGTAGAGGAGTAGGCCATGCCTGTAACAGGTGAATCAATCCGTTTGTCAAGGTTGTTCTCGGAGGGCAAGAATGCAGTTGTTGTGGCGGTGGACCACGGTCTCTATTTTGGTCCGCTGGCCGGGATGATCAATTTGCCCGCGGTGATCGATAAAGTCTGCGGCGCGGACGCGATCTTGATGGCGCCGGGGATGCCATCCCATTGCCAGTCCGTTTTCTCGAAGCGCGGCGCGCCAGCCTGCATTGTTCGCCTAAACTGGGGCTCCAACTATGCGGCCATGTGGAAATACAAACACTCACATAGCGTGCCAATGATCTCGGTGGCAGACGCTGTGGGGCAGGGCGCAGACCTTGTGATCGGCAGCCTGAGTTTGAAAAATCCCGATGAAGCCGAAGACGCGCACAACGTCGAAGTGTTTTCAGACTGTGTAACGCAAAAGCGCGCGCTCGGCATTCCATTGATCGGCGAAGTATATCCCACCGGCGGCGATGATTATCAGCCCGAAGATCTTCAGGAAGAAATATTCATAGGCTGCCGCATCATCGCCGAACTGGGCGCAGACCTGGTTAAAACGTTCTATACCGGCAAGCGTTTCAAAGAGATCACTGCGGCAACGCCGGTGCCGGTGCTGGCATTGGGCGCAAAGAAATTCCCAAAGGAAAGCGATGCCTTGAAACTCGCGGCAGATGCGGTCGAGGCTGGAGCGCGAGGGATTGTCTTTGGACGGAATGTGATTCAGTCGAAGGACCCTGGTCGCCTGCTGGATGCATTGAAGGAAGTCGTCAAGGATTTCCAGGCACCCGATAAGGTTGCCGCCAAATATAAACTGGATTGAAATGCAATATCTGCTTGCGATAGACGCCGGAACAACTTCGGTCAAAGCCGGGCTGTTCGCTCCCGATGGCCGCTGTCTCGGTTTGGGGCATGAGGAATATCAGCTCGAGACTCCCGCTGCCGATCGTGCGCAGCTTGATCCCGAAGTATATTGGCAGGCTTGCGTTAAGACAGTCCGTGAAGCGCTTGAAAAATCCGGCGTGAAATCCACAGATATAAAAGCGGTGGCAGTTTCCAGTCAGGGCGAAACGACTATCACGCTTGACTCGGATGGGAAGGTCATTTATCCCGCGCTGGTCTGGCTTGATAACCGCGCGTCTGAGCAAGCCGCCTTCCTCGCAGAGCGGTTTGGAAAAGTCGCCTATTCCCGCACCGGCATCCCGGAAATCGTTCCGACCTGGTCGGCGTGCAAAATCTTATGGATCCGCGAGAACGAACCCGAAGTCTTTGCTCGCGCCG
Source organism: Chloroflexota bacterium (assembly GCA_021796315.1). The sequence continues at coordinate 5,947 of JAJYOH010000074.1, read as the reverse complement.
CCAAATTCGTTTTGGTTCAGGATTTTCTGATCTATCGTTTGACTGGCAGGGTTGTCACCGATGGTTCAATATCCTGCACCACTTTAAATTATGACTTGATCAATAACTGCTGGTGGAAGGACGTTCAGGATACGATTGGGATTCGGATGGATCAACTGCCCGAGATCGTTCAACCGGGAACGATGGTTGGTACCATTTCGGCGGAGGCCGCGCAACTGCTGGGTTTATCCGTTAAGACCTGCGTCGTGACCGGCGGCATGGATCAAGCTGTTGGCGCCATCGGCGCTGGGAATTTCAAACCCGGAATGGTATCAGAATCAACGGGCGCGGCGTTAGCGATTCAAGCGACCATCGCCGATCCAATGATTGACAAGTCCGAAACCGTGCCCGTTTATTATCATAGCGCGCCCGGATATTATCTCTTTGTTCTGGTTGGCCCAACGGCGGGCATGGCATTCAAATGGTTCCGCGACGCTTTCTTTCAGGATGAAATTAAGCAGGCCGAGGCAGATCATGTGGATGCTTATGATCGCTTGACGCAATTGGCCGAATCAGCGCCTGCCGGTTCAGACGGGCTCGTCATGCTGCCTCATTTGATGGGAGCGTTCAGTCCCGAACCGAATCAATTTGCGCGCGGCTCCTTTACCGGTTTTACACTGAGCCACACGCGCGGACATTTCGTGCGCGCATTGCTGGAAGGCGTGGCGTTTCTTTTACGCCGTAATCTTGATTCCATCGAACGCACGGGAATTGCCATTCACGAAATCCGCTCGACGGGCGGCGGCGCGCGCAGCGCTTTATGGAATCAGATCAAGGCTAATGTATGCAATCTTCCGGTTGTGACTCTGGCAAACGAGGAGACAGCCTTGTTGGGCGATGCAATTCTGGCAGGCGTCGCCAGCGGCGTATTTTCATCCATCGAAGAAGGCTGTAGTTCGATGATCGTGGTGAAGGAAAAAATCCAGCCAAACGACGATGCGAAGGTTTATTCTGAATCCTATCGGCTATATTGCGGATTGGATCAACGACTCTTTGACTACTTTAAGCACGGCTATTCCACAGAGATATAGATGTGCTGATATCTGCATACCCCAATGATTGAAGGGAAGGTTGAAATGGCAATGAAACCGAAAGTCGGCGTTCTTGTAATGGCTCTGCTCGAAGACGATTACAACAAAACTGCGCATGTCCGCCCGATGGCCCAGAAAGTGGCAGATAAGATCGGCGGCATCATCGGCAAATATGCCAAGACGGTGTGTCCGCCGCTGGTGGAGGAGGAACACCAGGCGGAGGCCGCCGCGCAGATGTTCAACGCCGCGGGCGTGGATCTGATCGTAGCTGTGGAAGTGGCTTACACAAAAGGCGCGGTGCCTGCGCGCTGTTTCCTGAATACCACCGCGCCGGTTTTAGTGTGGAATACGCAGGGAATCGAATTTCTGCCAGAGGATGCTGATTTTGATTTGATCATGCTCAACTCCGGTATGGCGGGCGTGCCGGAAATGACCTCCGGCCTGCTTCGCATGGGACGGCCGTTCTGGATGGTCACCTCGATGACGGACGATCCAGAAGGCCATAAGAAACTTGCGGAATACATCGCCGCGGCGGGCGTGATACGCCGAATGAAGACTGCGCGCATTGCTATTGTGGGTCATGCCTTCGAAGGCATGACCGACCTGATGATCGATCAACTCAGCCTGCGTCAATTTGTGGGCCCCATCTGTTGGCCCGTCGAACCGGAAAAAGTCTCGGTCGCGATGGGCGAACTCCCCGATGCCGAAGTCAAGGCGCTGGTCAAGAAGGAGAGCGGCCGCTATAAGGTTGAGATGGATGCGGCGCAATTCGAACGTTCATGCCGTCTTGCGTTAGCACTGGAAAAGGTCACTCGTGATGGCAAATTTGATGCAATGGCCTCGTTCGATCAAATCTGGTTGACCGACCCGCGAGTTGGGATCATTCCGTCATACGGAACCGGTCGTCTATGCGAGATCGGCTTTCCCTGCTCGACCGAAGCGGATGTCACCACTGTGACTGCGATGCTCATCCTTCAGGAACTCGCCGATCAGGCTACTTTCCTCGAAAACTACGTCATAGACTTCAAGCGGGATGCGATGATCTTATCGCACGATGGACATGGCAACCCGGCGATGGCCGCGAAACCTTCGGACGTTGCCGTCAAGCACAGCATCTATTATCAGGGCGTAAACGGATTCGGCGCCGGTTTTGAATACGCGTACGCTCCGGGGCCGGTGACCAATCTCGCTCTTGTCAACGTGGGCGGGCGGTGGCGGCTCAATATCGCCGAAGGCGAATCGATTGCGATCAAGCCGCGTCCTGTCGCCGCGCCGCAAATGCTGTTCAAACCCAAAAGTCTTCCCATCCGCGAATGGTGTGATGCCTGGTGCATGGCCGGTTCGCCGCATCACATGGCGCTTGCCTATGGACATTTGTCGGGTCAGATTAAGACCTATGCTCAAATGCAGGGGCTGGATGTTTTCGAGATCTGACCCCTCTCTCCGAACCTGTTGAAATCAACACAGAAGACGTTCAATACGTCGTGTAAAATGGGCAGAAGTTAAAGCTTAGTAAGTGGAGATGATGCCATGGAAGATTTAAGTGCTGCTGAACGAAGATCGCAGATCGGGCAAATGGTATTGGAAAACGGCAAGGTCCTTGTCTCGGATCTGGTGATTCAGTTCAAGGTAACTGAAACCTCAATACGCCGCGACTTGACATTGCTGGAGCAAGGCGGTCGTTTGAAGCGCATCCATGGAGGCGCCATTCCGATTCCCGGAAGTTCGCGGACGGATTCTTTCGCCGAAAAGAAGGAACTGCACATCAAAGCCAAGGAGCGGATCGGTAAGGTGGCGGCTGAGCTGATTAGACCCAAGGATATAGTCCTGCTGGATTCAGGTACCACTACTTTACAAGTCGTCCGGCATGTTCCATCAGCCCTGCGGAATAGCAGCATGATCACCCTGGTGACCAATTCCCAGCCGATCGCTCAGGAAGTGCTGACTTGGCCTTCGCCGAATCTAACCATCCTTGGCGGGCTTTATCTCCCGGATTATCAGGCGACGGTCGGGCCGCAAACGTTGGCGCAGCTACAGGAATTGACGGCCGATAAAGTTTTCCTCGGCGCGGATGGGGTAACGTTTGGCAGTGGCGCGACCACCGCGAGCATTCTGATGGCCGAAGTGGATCGAAAGATGGTTGAACATTCCCGTCAGGTTATTCTAGTGACGGATAGCAGCAAGATTGGTCGAGTCGGTTTTGTTCCCATCAGGGCGATGAATTCGATTCACATATTGATTACAGATACAAATGCGCCGTCGGATATTATTCAATCCATCCGTGAGTTGGGTGTACAAGTCCTTTTGGTATAGAAGAACGGCCTGTATTTTCCAGCACAATGATTTGTCCTGTCCAGCCGTTTGCAACTGGAAATGCGGCCGGAGGTTTTTTGTCTCATTGATTTATGTTCGACGCTTATGAAGGAGAACTCCTCGATGCACAGAGGACTTAAGATTGTCCCGCCATTCTTCGAAATAGGTCCCAAAGCTTATTTATATGGCAGGGATGCGCTCGCTCTTGCACGGCATGCTGATGCCATGAGCAAGAAGTACGCTGTTCAGATTATTTTTACGCCTCAATATGTTGATATTCCTTTGCTTGCGCATGAAATGGAACGAGTCTTGGTCTTCGCGCAACATATGGATTCGCTCGAGGTTGGCAGAGGTATTGGATCGGTGCTTCCTGAAGCGGTTAAGGCGGCAGGAGCAGTGGGAGTCCTGTTAAACCATGTTGAGAAACGCTTATCGCTGGACGAGTTGCAGCGCACGATGAAACGCGCCGATGAAGTGGGTCTCGCCACGATGGTGTGCGCGGATGATCTTGAAAACGCTGTTGTCATTGCGAAGATGCGGCCGAATATTATTATCGCCGAATCCCCGGAGCTGATCGGGGTTGGCAAGCGCGGCGGGAATGACCAGCGCGTCATTGAAGAGATTAACCGCGCCGTTTGGAACGTGAATCCGGAAATACGTGTGCTTCATGGGGCGGGGATCAGTTGCGGCCAGGATGTTTTTGATGTTGTGGCGGCAGGTGCTCAAGGTGCGGGTTCCACCAGCGGAATTATCAAGGCAAAGGATCCTTTTGCGATGCTCGAGGAAATGATCAGATCCGCGCGCGAAGCATGGGATAAAACACACTAAGCTTGGAGGCAATCCATGTCGGTCTATCACGAGTCTTTCAAAATCCAATCGGATAGAAGGCCAACCTTTCACGATGTGACAACACAGGTGGAAGAAGTTTTGAAAAAATCGAGTATCAAAAATGGAATCTTACTCGTATTTTCCCAGCACACGACTTGCAGCGTCTTAATTCAGGAAGCCTCGGATGATGTCAACTATTGGGGAACCGAATTGCTCATGCAGGATTTAGTGAACGTGCTTGAGGGAGTCGTCCCCACTTGTAGGACTGAAGGCCAGTATTTGCATCCAGGCCCCAAACATATTGAAGCTGCGGCCGGTAGAGATGAGCTCCCTTCATGGTCGCTCAACACGGACGCGCATCTGAGAAGCGTTATCATGGGACGTTCACAGTCCATACCAATCATAGATGGCGCAATGATGCTCGGAGAGTTTGGGCGTATTTATTTTGCCGATTTTGATCAAGTGCGCGCCCGCGAGAGGATGGTTAGGGTTCAGATAGTAGGGGAATAACTGTTCCAATTAATCTTCCGCTTGAGCGACGCGCAGATAGGTGCTTGCCGGGCAATTATTATCCTCTCAACCGTCCAGGTGCCTCATCGCTGACGGCAGATTATCTTGATGTGTAAAGCTTGCATATCGGATCGACATTTCCCCACCATTTTGGCAAAATCTTTGAACTTTAAATAACGCCTTCATCATTTTTGTTGAATCTGATGATTATTTGTGCTATTATGAACGTCAGGGAGAGGATGTGAAGTTGGTCATGTATCGTTGCGCGGGAGGACGATATGGCTACATTGGATCAACCTGGCGGGACTGAAAGGGATCAGGATTCACCATCATTTCGCCTGTCAATTTGGAATTGGCTGAGACGGTCACGGAGGATGATTCCACTTGTACTGATTGGGGTTCTCGTGACCCTGGCCGTCATCTATTACGGAGCGGGCTACCTCATCGTCCGTCAGATAAACGCCAGCTATGATGAGTTCAACTGCATAAGCACACTCGAACTAAGCCAGCCAATAGAAAAGCTATACACCGTCAAGATCGCACCGTTCGTCAAGCCCGCATTCGCTCAGGCAGAGGAATGTCAAGGGTACCTGCGGGCCACCCAAGAAGAGGAGCAGGCCGCGTGGTCATCCGCTTACGACGACTACCGGACGTATTTGCAGAAATACCCACAGGGCCGGTTTGCAGCTGAAGCTCGTCAAGGGGCTGCAAGGTCACTCTTAGGCCGGGCAGGGGAGCAGCAAAAGAGCGGGGATTACAGCGAAAGCGTAAATCATCTCCTGACAATACTGGATGAATTTGGCGACACACCTTCAAATGGTGACGCCAAACTCATGCTTCCCTCAGTCTATTTCGAATGGGGGAAATATTTGCAGGATCAAAAGAGCTATTCCGAAGCTGACGAGAAATACCAAAAGGCCGTAGAGACTGACCCCGACTCCCAATCGGCCTCCGGGCCAGCCACCAAGGCGCGTGCAGCTTTGCCGATTCTTTATCAGGCTTGGGGACAATCATTGATCCAACAACGAAGATTTAGCGAGGCAGTTGATCGATTCGAGAGGGCCATTAATGCCTCAAAGGCCGAGGATGTCCCTGCCAGGCAGGATGTCCTCTCCCAAGCCTACCTCCAATGGGCAGAGGATTTGCGCGGCGCAGAGGACTTTCTCAGCGCGCTCGACCGAATTGAACTGGCAAAGAATAGCGCCGCCAGTAATGCAACAAAAGCA